>DASTGV010000038.1:0-2312 GCA_035718765.1 Nocardioidaceae bacterium | reverse complement strand
CCATGAGGGCGACGACCCAGGACGTGTGGCAACAGGGGTTGTGCCGGGGTGGCCGGTGCCTGGTCCGCTGGGTGGGGCAACCATGTGGTTGGTGCCGGGGGTGGCCGGTGCCTGGTCCGCGGTGTGGGGCAACCATGTGGTTGGTGCCGGCAACTGGTGAGGGCGGCTCACCACGTGAAGCATCCGGACGTCTCCTGAGGTCCCCCTCTCGGGCCGGCGTCGTCATCCGGTCCGCGTACGACGAACGGCACCGCTTCCGCGGTGCCGTTGTCGTGTGGCGGAGGATGGGGGATTTGAACCCCCGAGGGTTTTATCCCAACACGATTTCCAATCGTGCGCACTAGGCCACTATGCGAATCCTCCGCGGGTGAGGCTACTAGAGGGGGAGCCGCCCCCGAAATCGTCGCGCTGCGGTGGCCCGGCTGTCATGATCGCGAGATGGGGAACGAGGAGGTCCCGCTCGGCGCGGGTGGGGGGACGACGGCATCCGGCGTCACGGCGACCGGTCCGGCACTCGGAGCGAAGGCACACGACTCCGGCACGGTCACGACGGGCCGGTCGTCGTCCGACGCCGACGACGGGGTGCTCGCCCGGGTCCGGTCGACCTTCGCCGGCGCGACGTCGCGCAGGACGCTGGGCTGGGTGCTGCTCGCCGCGTGGGTGGCGTGGCTCGTCGCGCTGTGGGTGGCGCAGCCCCGGCTGGTGCCTCAGGAGTTCCTCACCGGCGAGCTCGTGCAAGGGCGTCCCACGTCCTTCTCCGTCGTCACGGTCGAGCAGGACCGCGGAGGGGCATTCACGCCGTACCGCCTCGACGTGTCGTCGGTCTCGGACGAGGACCGGGCCGCGGCGCTCGACGGAACCTACAGCGGGCCGCCGGTGACCGTCGCCTACTGGATCGACGCGCCGGTCGGACGCCTGCGCGTGGTCGACCCCAACGGTCTGTCGTCCGACGTCCCGGCGGCGTTGGTGCAGGACCTGACCGCGGCGGGCGTTCCCGAGGCGCCACCCGGGACGCTGTGGCTCGACCCGCCGGCCCAGCGCACCTACGACGCCGGCGCACTCCTTCTGCTGGTCAGCACCCTGGTCGTGATCCTCGGCCCCCGCCCCCGACGGGGCACGCGCTGGTTCTGGTTCTGGGTCGTCGGCGGCCCGCTGTCGATCGGCGTCGCCCTGTTCGCGGTCGCCGAGCTCATCCGCCCACGACACGAACCTGCCGGAACCGTGCACCCCCGCGGAGTCGCGGGTCGCTGGAACGGCCTGACCGGCTTCGCGGCCGGGTTCGTGCTCTCGGTTGCCGGCACGGGCCTGACGATCGCCCTCACCAACCTGTCTCCCGTCTGGTTCCTGCACACCTGAGCCGGCGAGAGCGGACGCCGCCCAGCCGCGCCCGACGGTCACCGGCCGCACCGGCATCCCCGGATTTCTCGGGATGCCGCCCACCCGCCTAGCATTGTCCCCGGCACCCCGCGTGGTGGTACCCCGCCGAACTCCCCCAGGGCAGGAATGCAGCAAGGGCAGGTGGGCTCTTCCAGGTACGCGGGGTGTCCTCGTGCCCGGGCCCGGACCTGTCGTCCGGAACCGCGCCGGAACCCGACCCGCGGCCGAGGTCAGCGGGTCGCGCGAGCCGGCTCCACGGCATCCGCCGCGTCGTCGGCCACGGCCTCGCCGCCGGACCCGCAGGCGCCGCCGCAGCAGCCACCACCACAGCCACCGGCCTCGGCGGCCGGCTCGGGCTCGGTGCCCTGCAGGTCCCAGACCTGGCGGATGGCGTTGAGCATGACCTCGACCGGCTGGGCGCCGCTGACGCCGAACTTCTGGTCGAGCACGAAGGTGGGCACCGACGTGATGCCGATCTGGTTGGCGAGCGCGAGGTCGGTGCGCACGTCGATGCCGTGGTCGTCGCCGGCGAGCAGGTCGCGCACGACGGTCTCGTCGAGGCCGGCCTCGACGCCGAGCCGCACGAGGGTCTCGACGTCACCGATGGACTGGCCCTCGGTGTACCAGGCGTGCATGACGCGGGCCGTGACCTGCTCCTCGCGGCCGAGGGCACGGGCGAGGTGGATCAGCCGGTGCGCGTCGTAGGAGTTGCCGCCGCGCAGCGTCTCCCACTGGAAGTCGAGGCCCACCGCTGCGGCGTCGGCTGCCATCCGCTCGTGCTGGGCGACCATCTGCTCGCGGGGGACGCCGTACTTCTCGGCCACCCGCTCGATCGCCGGGGTGTCGTCGACGGCCGGTGCGGTGCGGTCGAGCTGGAAGCTGTGCCAGACCACCCCGACCTCGTCGCCGTGCTCGAACTGCTCGAGGGCGAGCTC
>DASTGV010000037.1:0-2018 GCA_035718765.1 Nocardioidaceae bacterium | reverse complement strand
CCCTCGCGCCACTCGTCGATGGTCACCGGCCGCTCCTCGACGCGGTGCCCGAGCTTGCCGCAGAGCTCGACGATCGAGCTGCGGGTGATGCCCTCGAGGATCGTGCCGGAGGTCTCCGGGGTGGCGATCGTGCCGTCGTCCTGGACGAAGTAGAGGTTCATGCCGCCGAGCTCCTCGACGTACCTACCCTCGGCCGCGTCGAGGAAGACCACCTGGTCGCAGCCCTCGGCGATGGCCTCCTGCTGGGCGACCAGCGAGCTCGCGTAGTTGCCGCCGGTCTTGGCCGCCCCCATGCCGCCGCGGCCGGCGCGCGTGTAGTCCTCGCTCAGCCAGATCGACACCGGGTGGACGCCCTTGGCGAAGTAGGCGCCCGCCGGGGAGGCGATCACCATGTACGTGACGTGCTGCGACGGCCGCACCCCGAGGAACACCTCGGAGGCGAACATGAACGGCCGGATGTAGAGGCTCTTCTCCCCCGCGGGCTCCGGCACCCAGCGCTGGTCGGCGCGGACCAGCGCGTCGACCGAGGCGATGAAGTCCTCGACCGGGAGCTCGGGCAGCGCGAGACGGCGCGCGGAGCGGACCATCCGCGCGGCGTTCTCCTCGGGCCGGAACGTCCACACCGAGCCGTCCGCGTGCCGGTAGGCCTTCATGCCCTCGAAGATCTCCTGCGCGTAGTGCAGGACCGCGGTCGCCGGGTCCACCGAGAGCGGTGCGTACGGCGTCACGCGCGCGTCGTGCCACCCCTGGTCGGGGGTCCACTCGACCACGAACATGTGGTCGGTGAAGTGCAGGCCGAATCCGGGGTTCGCGAGGATCTCCGCCAGCCGGTCGTCGCTGACCGGTCGATCGGTGGGCGTGACCTCGATCTGCAGCGAGCTCTCTGACATGGGATGCACGGTACCTGTCCTCGGGGTGGTGTCATCAGCGGCGGGGGCTGCCGGACTCCCCAGTGGACCCATGTGAACGGGAGGGGTCAGCCGGCTACGCGTGCGGCGACCGCGTCGCCGACCTCGGAGGTGCGTACGGCGACGCCCGGCGTGCGCGCGGCGAGCTCGGCGACCACGGCGTCCTCGACGACGCGCGCGGCGTCGTCGAGGCCGAGGTGCTCGAGCAGCAGGGCCGTCGAGAGGATCGCGGCCGTGGGGTCGGCCTTCTGCTGGCCGGCGATGTCGGGCGCCGACCCGTGCACGGGCTCGAACATGCTCGGCGCCGTGCGGTCGGGGTTGACGTTGCCGCTGGCGGCCAGGCCGATGCCGCCGGTGACCGCCGCCGCGAGGTCGGTGAGGATGTCGCCGAACAGGTTGTCGGTGACGATCACGTCGAAGCGCGCCGGGTCGGTGGTCAGGAAGATCGTGGCCGCGTCCACGTGCAGGTAGTCGACCGTGACCTCGGGGTACTCCGCGGCCACGGCGTCGACGATGCGGGACCAGACGGCCCCGGCGTGCACCAGCACGTTGGTCTTGTGGACCAGGGTCAGCTTCTTGCGCGGCCGCTTCTGCGCCCGGGCGAACGCGTCGCGGACGACGCGCTCCACCCCGAACGCGGTGTTGACGCTGACCTCGGTGGCTATCTCGTGCGGCGTCCCGACCCGCAGGGCCCCGCCGTTGCCGACGTACGGGCCCTCGGTGCCCTCGCGCACGACCACGAAGTCGACCTCGCCCGGCGCGGCCAGGGGCGAGCTGGCCCCCGGGTAGATCCGCGACGGGCGCAGGTTGACGTAGTGGTCGAGCTCGAAGCGCAGCCGCAGCAGCAGGCCCCGCTCGAGGATGCCCGCAGGGAGCCGGGTGTCGCCCGGCTTCCCGCCGACCGCGCCGAGCAGGATCGCGTCGTGCTCCCTGATCTCGGACAGGACGGTGTCGGGCAGCACCTCGCCCGTCGCGAGGTAGCGCTCGGCACCGAGGTCGTAGCGGGTGGACTCGAACTTGACCCCGCCGGCCGGTCCCCCGGCCACCTGCTCGAGGACCTTGAGGGCCTCGGCGGTGACCTCGGGACCGATCCCGTCACCGGGGATGACG
>DASTGV010000036.1:0-3020 GCA_035718765.1 Nocardioidaceae bacterium | reverse complement strand
GCCAACCCGGTCGAGTACGAAGGCACCTACCCGCTGCCCGAGGCGCAGCTGGACCGGTTCCTGATGCGGGTCTCCTTCGGCTACCCGACGCACGACGAGGAGTGGGACGTGCTCCGGCGGCGGCTCGACCGGCGGCAGGAGCCCCAGCACCTCCAGGCCGTCACCGACGCGGGCGGGCTGCTGCGGATGCAGGCGGCGATCGAGACGGTCACCGTCGAGGAGAGCGTCGGCCGCTACTGCGTCGCGCTGGCCGCGGCCACCCGCGAGCACCCGCAGGTGCTGATGGGCTCCTCGCCACGCGGCGCGCTGGCGCTGATGCTGTCGGCCCGGGCGTACGCCGTGATCGCCGGCCGTGACTACGTCGTGCCCGAGGACGTCAAGGCCGTGGGGCCGTCCGTCCTGGCGCACCGGGTCACCGTCAAGCCGGAGCTGTGGATGAGCGACGTCAGCGGTGCCACGGTCGTGCGCAGCGTGCTGGCGCAGGTCGAGACCCCGGGGGCGCTGGAGGGCGGCTTCCGGCGACCGGGGAGCTGACGTGCTCCGGGGCAGCCAGTGGCACGCGAGCCCGGTGCTGGTGCGCGCCGCGCTCGGCTCCGCCGCGCTGTCCGTGGTCGCCGTCGTCGTGGGCCGGCCGGACCTCCTGGTGCTGGCCGCCCCGCTGCTCGTGCACGCCGTCGGCGCGGTCGTCGGCCGGCCCCGGCGGACGCCCGCGGCCGCGGTCCGGCTCGGCACGCCGTACGTCCGCGAGGGCGAGGGCACCCTCGTCCGGGTCTCCCTCGACCACGCGGAGGACGTGGAGCACGCCGTGTTCGCGCTCGTCGGGCACAAGCACGTGGTGGCCCGGCCGGCCTCGGGCGTGGTCGGCGCGACGGACACCGAGCACGCGGGCCGGATCGCGCTGGAGCTCCCGGTCGCGAGCCTGCGATGGGGGCGCCGCCGGATCGGCGACGGGCTGGTCGCCGGCACGTCGCCCTGGGGCGGCTACGCCTGGGGCCCGGTGCCGGTGTTCCCCCAGGACCTCACCGTGCTGCCGCAGCCGGGCGTCTTCGACAGCCGGACGGCCTCGCCGCACCCGATCGGCCTGGTCGGGCAGCACCCGGCCCGGCGCCGCGGGGACGGGTCGGAGTTCGAGAGCATCCGGCCGTTCCAGCCCGGGGACCGGCTCCGGCGGGTGCAGTGGCGGGTCAGCCTGCGCGCCGGCACCCTGCACGTGACCAGCACCGTCGCCGAGGAGGACGCGAGCGTCCTGCTGCTCGTCGACAGCGGGGTCGAGGTGGGCCGCAGCGAGGGGCTCCCGGGTCGGTCCAGCACCCTCGACGTCGCGGTGCGCGCGGCGGCCGCGGTGGCCGAGCACTACCTGATCCGCGGCGACCGGGTCGGCCTGCGCGTGCTCGGGTCGACGCGCCACAACGCCGTGCACACCGCCGCCGGCCGGCGCCACCTGCGCCGCGTGGTCGACACGCTGGCCCGCGTCGTACCGGGGGAGAACCGCGACCTCGACCTGGCGCACATGCGCTTCCAGGTGCCCGCGGGCAGCATCGTGCTGGTCTTCTCGCCGATGCTCTCGCGGGTCTCGGTCGTGGCCACCAGCACGCTGGCGGCCCGCGGCCTCGACGTCGTGGTCGTCGACTGCCTGCCCGCGGACATCGACGTCGCCGGGGACGACGCCCGGGCCGCGCTGGCCTGGCGGATGCGGCTGCTCGAGCGCGAGGCGCTGCTCGCGCGGCTGCGCCGCAGCGGTATCCCGGTGGTGGCCTGGCGCGGCCCCGGCACCCTGGACGAGGTGCTCCGCCGGCTCGGCCGCCGGGGCGTCCGGACGACGGCGGGCCACCGGTGAGCCCCCTGGACCGGGTCGCCCTGTCGACCCGGGAGGAGCGGGCGATGCGGGCGGTGGTGCTCGGCTCGGCGCTGGTGTTCCTGGCGCTGGTGCCGCTCGGTGGCGGCGTCTTCCACCCGGTGTTCTGCGCCGTCGCGGTGGCGCTGGCGGTGCTCGTCGCGCTGCTGCCGGAGAGCAACGCGGCCCTCGGCCTGGTGCTCTACCTCGGGGTGCTCTGGCTGCTGTCGATGCCCGGCCACCTCGACGGGTGGACGCTGGCCGCGGCGGTGGACCTCTACGTGCTGCACCTGGCCTGCACGCTGCTCTCCCTCGGTCCGCCCGGGCACCGGCCGGACGGCGCCCTGCTCGCGCTCTGGTGGCGCCGCTCCGTGCTGTGTCTGGGGGCCGCGGTGCTGGTGTGGGCGGCCGCCCGGGTGGTCGCGTTCCTGGACCTGCCGCCGAGCGGCGCCGCGGTCGGCCTCGCCCTGGTGCTGCTGCTGGGCTGGCTCGCGGTCCTCACCGGCCGGCTCGGCGGGGAGCGCGGCCGGGACGGTTCGTAGGGATGCCCTAGGGTCCGGGGTCATGGACCCGGACGCGTACGTCGAGGCGGTGCTCACGCTCGTCGAGCGGATCCCGCCGGGCCGGGTCACGACGTACGGGACGCTCGCCGAGGCCGTCGGGTACGGCGGCCCGCGCCGGGTCGGACGGGTGATGTCGACGTACGGCGGCTCCGTGCCCTGGTGGCGGGTGGTGCGGGCCGACGGGTCGCTGCCGCCCAGCCACGACGAGGAGGCCCGGGCGCACTACCGCGAGGAGGGCACCCCCTTGCGCCCGTCGGGCCGGATGGACATGGCCGCCGCCTACTTCGGGGACTTCGGGACCTGACCGCTCGTCGGCACTCCGTGGCCGACCCCGTCACGACCACCGCCCCGCCCGGGTAGTCCGTGACGTTCTGGTTGCGTTCCGGCACGACTTTCAGCCATTTCGTCACGGGCTACCCGGCCCGGCGGCGCCTGGGGCGGGGGTTGGCGCTCGGGTGGGCGACCCGCCCGGTGGCGTCGCGGAAACTGTCGGCCGGCGGTGATGTGATGGTGCGGTGACGACGTACCGGCTCTCCCACGAGCGGTCCGCCCCCGTCTCCCCGCCGACCCTGGACCCGTTCCAGCAGTCCGTGGTGGACCACCCGGGCGGACCGCTGCTCGTG
>DASTGV010000035.1:0-6258 GCA_035718765.1 Nocardioidaceae bacterium | reverse complement strand
ACGTCCCGGCCCGGCGCGCAGCGGCTCGCGGTCACCAGCGGCGGCACCATCCCCGACCGCGGGCTGTTCGGGGTGTTCCTGGTCGGCGAGAAGGCCTCGCGGGTCGGCGAGCTCGACGAGGAGATGGTCTACGAGTCGCGGGTCGGCGACGTGTTCGCGCTCGGCGCGACCTCCTGGCGCATCGAGGACATCACCCACGACCGGGTGCTGGTCTCGCCCGCTCCCGGCCAGCCGGGCCGGCTGCCGTTCTGGAAGGGCGACCAGCTGGGCCGGCCCGCCGAGCTCGGGGCCGCCATCGGCGCGTTCACCCGCGAGCTCTCGGCGCTCGGCGGCGACGAGGCCAGGCGACGGTGCACCGACGCCGGCCTGGACGCGTGGGCCGCCGACAACCTGGTCGCGTTCCTCGACGAGCAGCGGGAGGCGACCGCCACGCTGCCCAGCGACCGCACCGTGCTGGTGGAGCGGTTCCGCGACGAGCTGGGCGACTGGCGGATCGTGGTGCACTCGCCCTACGGCGCGCAGGTGCACGCCCCGTGGGCGCTGGCGATCGGGGTGCGGCTGCGCGAGCGCTACGGCATCGACGCGCAGGCGCTGCCCGGCGACGACGGCATCGTGCTGCGGGTCCCGGAGACCGACCAGGAGCCGCCCGGCGCCGACGTGGTCGTCTTCGAGCCCGACGAGATCGAGGACATCGTCACCTCCGAGGTGGGCGGGTCGGCGCTGTTCGCGTCCCGCTTCCGCGAGTGCGCGGCCCGGGCGCTGCTGCTCCCCCGCCGCGACCCCGGCCGCCGCTCGCCGCTGTGGCAGCAGCGGCAGCGCAGCGCGCAGCTGCTCGAGGTGGCCGTCAAGTACCCCTCCTTCCCGATCGTCCTGGAGGCGGTCCGTGAGTGCCTCCAGGACGTCTACGACGTGCCCGCGCTGCTGGGGCTGATGCGGGACCTGGCCTCGCGCCGGATCCGGGTGGTCGAGGTCTCCACCCAGCAGCCGTCGCCGTTCGCGCGGTCGCTGCTGTTCGGGTACGTCGCGGCGTTCATGTACGAAGGCGACTCGCCCGTCGCGGAGCGGCGCGCCGCCGCGCTGAGCCTGGACCAGGGGCTGCTGGCCGAGCTGCTGGGCCGGGCCGAGCTGCGCGAGCTGCTCGACCCCGACGTGCTCGCGGAGCTCGAGCGCGAGCTGCAGCGGCTCACGCCGGACCGGCAGGCCCGCGACGCCGAGGGGGTCGCCGACCTGCTCCGGCTGCTCGGGCCGCTGTCCACCGACGAGGTCCGCGCCCGGTCGGTCGACGGCGCCGACGCCGCCGGCTGGCTCGCCCTGCTCGCCGACGCCCGACGCGTCGTCCAGGTGCGGGTCGGCGGCGAGGAGCGCTGGACGGCCGTCGAGGACGTCGGCCGGCTGCGCGACGGCCTCGGCGTCCCGGTGCCGCCGGGCACCCCGGAGGTGTTCGCCGAGCCCGTCGAGGACCCGCTGGCCGACCTGGTGGCCCGCTTCGCGCGCACCCACGGGCCGTTCACGGCCGCCGACGTGGCCGAGCGCCTGGGGCTCGGGGTCGCGGTCGCGCAGCAGACCCTCGCCCGGCTCGGCGCCCAGGGCCGGGTGCTCGAGGGTGAGTTCCGGCCGGCCGGCGCGGGCGCCGAGTGGTGTGACGCCGAGGTGCTCCGCCGGCTGCGCCGCCGCTCGCTGGCCGCCCTGCGCAAGGAGGTCGAGCCGGTCGAGCCGGCGACGCTCGGCCGGTTCCTGCCGGTCTGGCAGAACGTCGCGGCGCCCGGGGCGGGCGGACGCGGGCTGCGCGGCGTCGACGGGGTGCTCACCGTCGTCGACCAGCTCGCCGGCTGCGCGGTGCCCGCCAGCGCCCTCGAACCGCTCGTGCTCGGCAGCCGGGTCGTCGACTACGCACCCGCGATGCTCGACGAGCTCACCGCCAGCGGCGAGGTGCTCTGGGCCGGCCACGGCACCCTGCCGGGCACCGACGGCTGGCTGTCGCTGCACCTCGCCGACACCGCGCACCTCACCCTGCCCGACCACGGCGAGCTCGACGTGACCCCGCTGCACGACGCCGTGGTCGAGGCGCTGTCCGGCGGCGGCGCGTACTTCTTCCGCCAGCTCTCGAACACGGTCGGCTCGACCGACGACAAGGCGCTCGAGGCGGCGCTGTGGGACCTGGTCTGGGCGGGCCGGCTGGGCAACGACACGCTCGCCCCGGTGCGCGCCCTGACCTCCGGCGGCCGCACCGCCCACCGGTCCCGCCGGCCCACACCCCGCGCCCGCACCTCCACCCGGCCCCGCCGCCCGGACCTGCCGTCACGGACCGGGCCGCCCACGATGGTGGGCCGCTGGGCGCTGCTGCCGGAGCTGGAGACCGACCCCACCCGCCGGGCGCACGCCTCGGCCGAGGGGCTGCTCGAACGTCACGGCGTGGTGACCCGCGGCGCCGTCAGCAGCGAGCGGGTGCCCGGCGGCTTCGCCGGCGTCTACCAGGTGCTCTCGGCGTTCGAGGACTCCGGCCGCTGCCGGCGCGGCTACTTCGTGGCCTCCCTGGGCGCCGCCCAGTTCGGCGGCCCCGGTGCGGTCGACCGGCTGCGGTCCTTCTCGCGCGAGGTGGGTGACGCGCCACGCGACAAGACCACCGCCGTCGCGCTGGCCGCGACCGACCCCGCGAACCCCTACGGCGCTGCGCTGCCCTGGCCCGATCGGGTCGCGTCCGAGGAGGGCGGCGGGACCGGCCACCGGCCCGGCCGCAAGGCCGGCGCGCTGGTCGTGCTGGTGGACGGCGACCTGGCGGTGTACGTCGAGCGGGGCGGCCGGACCCTGCTCACCTTCACCGACGACGTGGACGCCCTCTCCCCGGCGATGAACGCGCTCGCGACCGCCGTACGCCAGGGGGCGCTGGGCCGGCTCACCGTCGAACGCGCCGACGGGGAGACCATCCTCGGCACCGGGGAGCGGTCCTCGGCGCTGCGCCGGGCGCTGGAGGACGCCGGCTTCGTGGCCACCCCGCGGGGGCTGAGGCTGCGTGGCTGAGCGGGCCGACGCCGTCGACCGGCGCCGCGACCGGCGCCACGACCTGCGCGCCGACTGCGGCCGCTGCTTCGGGCTGTGCTGCGTCGCGCCGGCGTTCGCCCGGTCGGCCGACTTCGCCTTCGACAAGCCGGCGGGCCAGCCGTGCCGGCACCTCGGCGCCGGGTTCGGCTGCGCCGTCCACGACCGGCTCCGCGACCTCGGGATGCCGGGCTGCACGACCTACGACTGCTTCGGCGCCGGCCAGCAGGTCGCGCAGGTCACCTTCGGCGGCCGGGACTGGCGCGAGCACCCGAAGACCGCGGGGTCGATGTTCCGCGTGCTCGGCGTGATGCGGGCGCTGCACGAGATGCTCTGGCTGCTGGCCGGGGCCCGCGACCTGCCCGCCGCGGCGCCGCTGCACGGCGACCTCGACGCGGCGTACGACGCCACCTCCCGGCTCACCGACGGGACGCCCGCGACACTCGAGTCGCTCGACGTGGACGCCCACCGGCGTGGGGTCGCGGACCTGCTGCGCCGCGCCAGCGGCCTGGCTCGCGCGGGGCTCGGCGGGCCGGACCACCGGGGTGCCGACCTGGCCGGCGGACGGCTGCAGGGCGCGGATCTGCACGGCGCCGACCTGCGGGGAGCCCTGCTCGTCGGGGCGGACCTCACCGGTGCCGACCTGCGGCTGGCCGACGTCACCGGGGCGGACCTCCGGGGCGCGGACGTCTCCGGCACGGACCTCGCCGAGACGCTGTTCCTCAGCCAGCAGCAGGCGAACGCCATGCGAGGGGACGCGGGCACTCGGCTGCCGGCGACGCTGGAGCGGCCGTCGCACTGGCCCACGCGCCGGACGGAGGGCTGATGCCCGAGGGCGACACCGTCTGGCGCACCGCGCTGCACCTCCACCAGGCGCTGAGCGGCGAGGTGCTCACAGAGACCGACTTCCGAGTGCCGGCGCTGGCGACGCTGGACCTCTCCGGCGAGACCGTCGAGGAGACGGTGGCCCGCGGCAAGCACCTGCTGACCCGCATCGGTGACCGCACCCTGCACACGCACCTGAAGATGGAGGGCTCCTGGCACCTGTACAAGCCCGGCACCGCCTGGCGACGACCCGCCCACGAGGCCCGGGTCGTGCTCCGCACCGAGGGCTGGACCGCGGTCGGCTTCGCGCTCGGGGTCGTCGAGGTCGTCGCCCGGGACGCCGAGGACACCGTCGTCGGGCACCTCGGCCCCGACCTGCTCGGCCCGGACTGGGACGAGGACGAGGCCCTCCGCCGCCTGCTCGCCGACCCGGAGCGGCCCGTCGCCGAGGCGATCCTGGACCAGCGCAACCTGGCGGGGATCGGCAACCTGTACAAGAGCGAGCTGTGCTTCCTGGCCGGCGTCCACCCGCTGCTGCCCGTCGGCCGGGTGCCGGACCTCCCCCGGCTGGTGCGGCGGGCCCGCTCGGCGCTGGAGGCGAACAAGCACCGCGTCGAGCAGACGCTGACCGGCGACACCCGACGCGGCAAGCAGACCTGGGTCTTCCGCCGCGACCGGCAGCCGTGCCGTCGCTGCGGCACCCGGGTGGTCGTGGCCATGACCGGTCCGCAGGCCCAGGAGCGGGCGACGTACTGGTGCCCCACCTGCCAACCGGAGCCGGCCTGAGCACGGATCCACGCTGAGCCCACGATGGCAGACGCTCAGCCGACGAGCAGGTCCACCACCTCCTCGGGCTCCCCGACGCTGGTGGCGGACGTCAGCCTTCGCACGAACTCGCGACCCGGCGGCCAGACGGTGACGTGCTGGTCGCCCGAGGAGGCGTAGCGGACCGAGGACACCTGGCCGACGTCGACCTCGAACAGGTGGAACCGGCCGACCTCGGGGCGCCAGCCCAGCGCTGCGGCGACCGCGTCGGCATACGCCTGCTGCACGTCGGCGTCCCGCTCGACGCGGACCGTCCCGCGCAGCTTGACCTCGCCCGCGCGGCCGTCCCGCTCGGTAACGATGCCGTGGACCAGCACGCGAGGGTCACGCAGCAGGTCCCGCGCCTTGAGGGAGCCCCACATCATCGAGAGCCAAAGCCCGCCGTGGAGCAGGAACGGCTCGACCGGGCTCAGCCGCGGCGTGCCGTCGGACCGGATGCTGACGACCAGCACCACGCCCGGCTCGACCAGTCGCTCGCGGGCCCGCCGGGCCAGCCGTGGCTGCCGGGTCTCGAGGTCGTGCCATCGCATGGTCCGGGTCTACGCCCGGCCACCGACAACGGGTGTCAGCGGTCGCGGCGGGTCGCCGGTCCGAGCTCGTGACGGGCCGCGGCGGAGACGGTGAGCGCGGCCACCAGGCAGGCCACCACCAGCCCGAGCGTGAGGTCGCTGTCGGTCTGCATGGCCAGGAACACCGCCGCGGGACCGGCCAGGCCGACGGTCGTGGCCGCGGCGTCGGCGGCGACGACGGCATCACGACGCGGTCCCAGCCGGCGGGTGCGGAGCACGTGCGGCAGCGGCAGGGCCAGGAGCAGCAGCAGGGCACCCGCGAACGCGACGACCGGCGGCCCGCCGGTCCCCAGCGAGCAGAGCACGCAGCCGACCCCGGCCAGCGTGCCTTGCAGAAGGAACCCCACCACGCGCGTCATCTCGCACCCCCTGGTCCGGACCTGTGTGGGGTCATTGTGGACCACGACGGAGCCTTGCGGGCCGCTGCGGCGCGCGGTCCTCGGAGTGTCTCGTCCGGGTGCGGCTACCCGGCTCCCTCGACCGGCAGGTGCGCCCGCAGGTGCGCCCAGCAGGCGGCCTCCAGCTCGAACGGGTACGCCTCGCCCAACAGCTCGCGGGCCACCGGCAGGAACATCCCGGCGCAGGCCAGGTGCAGCCGCACGACCGAGCCCCGCTCGGCGTACACCGGGGGCAGCGCGGCCAGCGCGGCCAGCTCACCGGGAGGCAGCACCCGGCTCAGGTGCAGCGCGCCGCTGAGCCGGTCGCCCTCGGCGCGGTAGCGCAGCAGGGTGGTCAGCATCTGCCGCAGCAGCCCGGCTCCGGACGCGGCCGTGACCAGCTCGTCGCGGCCGAGCACCACCGGCAGCAGCCCGAGCACCCGGAGGAACTCCTCGGTCATCTCGCGTACGACGTCCGGGTCGGCGCCGCGGTGCGACGGCGACGACGGCACGAGCCCGTCGAGGTTGAACACCTCCGTGACCTGGCCCGGGTCCATGTTGTGCACGTCGCCCGCCGTACCGACGACGACGTCCCACCGCACCCAGCCCGGCAGCACGTGGTTGAA
>DASTGV010000034.1:0-5451 GCA_035718765.1 Nocardioidaceae bacterium | reverse complement strand
CCCGTGAAGCCCGAGAAGGAGACCGCCTGATGTTCACCGGCATCGTCGAGGAGCTCGGCGTCGTGGAGGCCCTCGAGGACCAGGGCGACGCGGTCCGGCTCACCGTCCGCGGCCCGCACGTCACCGTGGACGCGCGCCTCGGCGACTCGATCGCGGTCAACGGCTGCTGCCTGACCGTGGCCGAGAAGGACGGCGAGACGTTCACCGCCGACGTGATGCGGGAGACGCTCGACAAGACCTCGCTCGGCGCCCTCGAGCCGGGCGGGCGGGTGAACCTCGAGCGCGCGGTCACGGCCGCCACCCGGCTCGGCGGTCACATCGTCCAGGGGCACGTCGACGGCACCGGGTCCGTCGTACGCCGGGAGCCGTCGGAGCACTGGGAGATCGTCGAGGTCTCGCTGCCGGCGGGGCTGAGCCGCTACCTCGTCGACAAGGGCTCCGTCACCGTCGACGGGGTCTCGCTGACCGTGGTCTCCGCCGGTGCCGACTCGTTCACCGTGTCCCTGATCCCCGAGACCCTGGCCCGCACCACCCTCGGCCACAAGCAGCCCGGCGACCCCGTGAACCTCGAGGTCGACGTGATCGCGAAGTACGTCGAGCGACTCCTGTCCAGCCAGCACACCGACAAGGACCCCGCATGAGCATCCTGTCCGAGCTCTACGACGCCCACCTGACCATCGGCGGCCACCCGATCACCTGGCGGGAGATCCTCGGCAACGCCTTCGGCTTCGCATCGGCGGTCGGCGGCCTGCGCCGCCGGGTCTGGGCCTGGCCGGTCGGCATCGTCGGCAACGTGCTGCTGTTCAGCGTCTTCATCGCCGCGACCTTCGAGGCGGACGCCCAGGTGCCGCTGTTCGGGCAGGCCGGCCGCCAGGTGTTCTTCATCATCACCAGCGTCTACGGCTGGTGGCGGTGGAACGAGGTCCGCCGCACCCGCGCCGCCGACGCCCCGGCGATCACCCCGCGCTGGGCGACCGGCCGGGAGCGGGTCGCCTACCTGGTCGCCGCGGCGGCCGCGATCCTGGTGCTCCAGTGGGTGTTCAGCGTGATCGGCGCGGGCTGGCCGGCGCCGCGGTGGTACTTCTGGTGCGACGCCTGGATCTTCGTCGGGTCGATGCTCGCGACGTACGCCATGGCCCGCGGCTGGAACGACTTCTGGCTGGCCTGGATCGCCGTCGACGTGGTCGGCGTGCCGCTGCTGTGGCACTCGCAGTACTACCCGACCGCGATCCTGTTCGTCGTGTACGGCGCGCTCGTCGTCTGGGGCTTCGTGGTGTGGCTGAAGGCCTCGCGGGTCGAGCGCGAGCCGGAGCCGGAGAGGGTCGCGGCATGAGCGCCCCCCGGGTCCGGATGGACACCGTCGAGCGGGCGGTGGCCGACATCGCCGCGGGCAGGGCGGTGGTGGTCGTCGACGACGAGAACCGCGAGAACGAGGGCGACCTGATCTTCGCGGCCGCCAAGTCGACGCCGGCGCTGATGGCGTTCACGATCCGGTACTCCTCCGGCGTCATCTGCGTGCCGGTCACCGCGCCGACCCTGGACCGGCTGGGCATCCCGCTGATGACCCCGCACAACCGGGAGCGGATGCGGACCGCGTACACCGTCTCCGTCGACGCCCGCGACGGCGTCACCACCGGCATCTCGGCGGCCGACCGCTCGCACACCGTGCGCACCCTCATCGACTCGGCGACCGAGGCGTTCGAGATCGTGCAGCCGGGCCACGTGTTCCCGCTGCGCTACGCCGAGGGCGGGGTGCTGGTGCGGCCCGGGCACACCGAGGCCGCGGTCGACCTGGCCCGGCTGGCCGGCCTGGAGCCGGCCGGCGTGATCTCGGAGATCGTGAACGACGACGGCACCATGAAGCGCGGCCAGCAGCTGCGCGACTTCGCCGACGAGCACGGGCTGGCGATGATCTCGATCGAGCAGCTGATCCACCACCGCCGCCGCCACGAGACCCACGTCGAGCGGGTCGCGGAGACCCGGCTGCCGACCGCCCACGGCGACTTCACCGCCTACGGCTACCGGATCACCGTCGACGGCAGCGAGCACCTGGCGCTGGTGCACGGCGACGTCACCGGGGACGAGCCGGTGCTCACCCGGGTGCACTCGGAGTGCCTCACCGGCGACGTGCTCGGCTCCCGCCGCTGCGACTGCGGCCCGCAGCTCGACGAGGCGCTGGAGCGGATCGTCGAGGAGGGCCGCGGCGTGCTGGTGTACCTCCGCGGGCACGAGGGCCGCGGCATCGGCCTGGTCGCGAAGCTGCAGGCCTACCAGCTCCAGGACGGCGGCCGGGACACGGTCGACGCGAACCTCGAGCTGGGGCTGCCCGCGGACGCCCGGCACTACGGCGCGGCCACGCAGATCCTGCGCGACCTCGGCGTCACCACGGTCCGGCTGCTCACCAACAACCCGGACAAGGTCACCAACCTCGAGGACTACGGCGTCCGGGTGGCCGAGCGGGTGCCGCTGACGACCCGCCCCAACGACCACAACCTGCAGTACCTGCTGACCAAGCGGGACCGGATGGGCCACCACCTGCCCGGACTGGCCGCCGACGGAGCCGACCTGTCCACGGTGGGCGCCCCGACCGAGGAGAGCGCACGATGAGCGGAGCCGGAGCACCCGACGACAGGCCCGTCGACTGCCACGACCTGCGGGTCGCGGTGGTCGCCGCGCGCTGGCACGACCAGGTGATGGGCGGGCTGCTCGCGGGCGCCAGGCGGGCGCTCGACGACTACCGGGTCGAGGCGCCGAGCATCGTCCGCGTCCCCGGCTCGTTCGAGCTGCCGGTGGTGGCCGGCGCGCTCGCCGAGCGCGGCTACGAGGCGATCGTGGCGCTCGGCGTGGTGATCCGCGGCGGCACCCCGCACTTCGAGTACGTCTGCTCCGCCGCCACCGACGGGCTCTCCCGGATCGCGGTGAGCACCGGCGCGGCGATCGGCTTCGGCCTGCTCACCTGCGACACCGAGGAGCAGGCCCTCGACCGGGCCGGTCTGGAGGGGTCCAGCGAGGACAAGGGCTACGAGGCCACCTCCGCGGCCCTGACCACGGCCATGACCCTGCGCCGGATCCGCCGCGGCTACGAGCCCGACGAGTCGTGACCGGGCCGCGCCTGCGCCCTGCGGCCCGCGGCCTCGTCGTCGACGCCGACGACCGGCTGCTGCTGTGCCGTCTCGACCTGCCGCACCAGGACGTCGTGGTGTGGACCGCGCCCGGTGGCGGCGTCGAGCCGGGGGAGGACCCGGTGGCCGCGCTGCACCGCGAGCTCGACGAGGAGGTCGGGCTGGCCGTCGCCGGCAGCCCGGTGCACGTGTGGCACCAGGAGGTCGTCGCCTCGGGGCACGTCGTCGGCTACGACGGCGCGGTCAACGACTACTTCCTGGTGCGCGCCGACGCGTTCGAGCCGCGGGGCTCCTTCGATGACGACGCCCTCGCGGCCGAGTCCATCACCTGCTTCCGCTGGTGGACGAGCGCCGAGCTCGCCGGCCACGACGGGCCCGAGGTGTTCGGCCCCCGCGACCTGCCGGCGCTGTTCGCGGAGCTGCTCCGTGACGGTGCGCCGGCCGTTCCCCGTGCCCTCGGGCTCTGAGACCGGGCCGGGGCGGGCACCCGGCACGCCGTACGCTGTGTGCGCCCGTACACCGGACAGAAGGCAGAGATGAAGACGTTCGAGGAGCTCTGGACCGAGCTCAGCGAGAAAGCCCAGGCCCGACCCGAGGGCAGCGGCACGGTGGCCGCCCTCGACGCCGGCGTCCATACGATCGGCAAGAAGCTGGTCGAGGAGGCCGCCGAGTCCTGGATGGCCGCCGAGCACGAGGGACCCGCGCGGACCGCCGAGGAGCTCAGCCAGCTGCTGTACCACGCGCAGGTCCTGATGCTCGCGAGCGGACTCACCCTCGACGACGTCTACGCCCACCTCTGACTTCCACCGAAAGGGGCCCTCGTGCCCGACAAGCAGCTCCTGCGGCTGGCCGTCCCCAACAAGGGGTCGCTCGCCCAGTCCGCCACCGACATCCTCCGCGAGGCCGGCTACAAGCAGCGCACCGACGCGAAGCGGCTGACCCTCACCGACGCTGAGAACGGCGTCGAGTTCTTCTACCTGCGCCCGCGCGACATCGCGCTGTACGTCGGCGAGGGCACCCTCGACGTCGGGATCACCGGCCGCGACCTGCTGCTCGACAGCGGCGCCAAGGCCGAGGAGGTGCTGCGGCTCGGCTTCGGGCGCTCGCGGTTCCACTTCGCCGCCCCGCCCGGTACGGCGTCCCACGTCGGCGACCTGGCCGGCAAGCGGGTCGCCACGTCGTACGCCGGCGTGGTGGCCCGGCACCTCGAGGAGCACGGCGTGGAGGCCACGGTCACCCGCCTCGACGGGGCAGTCGAGACGAGCGTGCAGCTCGGGGTGGCCGACGTGATCGCCGACGTCGTGGAGACCGGCAGCACCCTGCGCAACGCCGGGCTCGAGGTGTTCGGCGAGCCGATCCTGGAGTCCGAGGCGGTGCTGATCACCCGGGCCGGGGTGGCCACGCCGGCCGGGTTCGACGTGTTCCGGCGCCGGCTCGAGGGCGTCCTGGTCGCGCGGTCCTACGTGATGATGGACTACGACATCCACTCCTCCCGGGTCGAGGAGGCGGTCGCCCTGACCCCCGGCATCGAGAGCCCCACCGTCTCCCCGCTGCATCGGGAGGGCTGGGTCGCGGTCCGGTCGATGGTGCCGCGGGACCAGGCGCAGCGCGTGATGGACGAGCTGTGGGACCTCGGCGCGCGCGGCATCCTGTCCACGGACATCCATGCCTGCCGCCTCTGAGCCGACCGCCCGGCCGCCCCTCCCGCAGACCTTCCGCCCGCTCGGGGTCCGGATGGCGATCTACGTCGCCGGGGGACTGCTGCTGCTCGTCGTGCTGGTCACCTGGTTCGCGTTCCCGCCGGAGATCCGGGACATGTTCACCTTCGGCCAACGGGTCACCGTGGTCGGGCTGGGCCTGATGTTCTACGCCGCGGGCCATGCGCTGTCCCGCAGCCGGGTGGTCGCGCGGGAGAGCGGCCTGACCGTCGTGAACGGCTACCGCACCCGCCGGTTCGAGTGGAACGAGGTGCTCGGCGTCACCCTGCGCCCGGGCAGCCCGTGGGCCGTCCTCGACATCGCCGACGGCACCACCGTGGCCGCCATGGGCATCCAGGGCTCCGACGGTCCCCGCGCCCAGGCCCAGGTCCGCCGCCTGCGCGCCCTCGTCGAGACCCACACCCGCTGACCACGGCTCGGGTCACCATCCCGTCGACCCGGCCGTACGACGGGCGTGGTGGTCCGGTCACGCTCTTGCGGTGCCCGCAACGCCGCCCCGAGACTGCCTGAGGGATCCGGTCCGCGACGGAGGAGAGCGATGGCATGGCCGAGGTGAAGCCGGGCCGCTGGACGGCCGACATCGAGGGTGACTTCGTGGTGTTCCTGATCGG
>DASTGV010000033.1:0-20955 GCA_035718765.1 Nocardioidaceae bacterium | reverse complement strand
GAAGTACCTGCCGCACTACTCCGGCGCGCAGTACGACGCGGGCACCCCGATCGCGGTGAGTGACGCCGAGCCCGGCGACCTGCTGTTCTGGACGTCCAACGGCCGTCCGAGCGGCATCCACCACGTGGCGATCTACCTCGGTGGCGGCGACTTCATCGAGGCCCCGCACACCGGCGCGAACGTCCGCTACAACTCCATCTACGCGTGGTACCCGGACTTCGCCGTGCGCCTCTGACCGGCGGCAGTCGTGGTGTAACTCGCTGTGACAGGCTCCACGGCATGGGACGCGCGAACCGTGGAAACATGTGGTCATGGCCGACGACGCTGTCCTCGATGTCCCCGCCCTGACCGCCCTGCTCGACGGGAAGTACGCCGAGGTCCGGCAGCTCGTCCGCACCAACCTCGCCGAGCACGCCTCGATCCTGGACGACCAGCGCACGATGAGCCGCGACGAGTTCCGGCAACGGGTGCTCGACGTCGTCCAGATGATGGCGGCGACCGGCCAGACCGGGTTCGGCTTTCCCAAGGAGTACGGCGGGGGCGCGGACATCGGCGCGTCGGTGGCCGCCTTCGAGACGCTCGCGCTCGGTGACCTGTCCGTCGTGGTCAAGGTCGGTGTCCAGTTCGGCCTGTTCGGCGGCGCGATCCTCCAGCTCGGCACCAAGCCGCACCACGACGCCTACCTCGAGGACCTGATCCACGGCCGGCTGCTCGGCTGCTTCGCGATGACCGAGTCGGGCCACGGCTCCAACGTGCAGGCGCTGGGCACGACCGCGACGTACGACGTGGAGGCCCGCGAGTTCGTCATCGACACCCCGGACGACCGGGCCCGCAAGGACTACATCGGCAACGCCGCGCAGCACGCCAGCCACGCCGTGGTGTTCGCCCAGCTCGTGCTCGGCGGCGAGTCGCACGGCGTGCACGCCTTCGTCGTACGCATCCGCGACGAGGAGGGCCGGCCGGTGCCGGGCGTGCGGATCGAGGACTGCGGCCCGAAGATCGGCCTCAACGGCGTCGACAACGGCCGGATCTGGTTCGACGGCGTGCGGGTCGCGCGCACCGACCTGCTCGACCGCTACGCCGTGGTCACCGACGACGGCCGCTACTTCTCCGACATCGAGAACCCCAACCGGCGCTTCTTCACGATGCTCGGGACGCTCGTGCAGGGCCGGGTGTGCGTGGGCGGCGCCGGCATCAACGCCGCGAAGGTGGCGCTGGCGATCGCGATCGAGTACGCCCACCACCGCCGCCAGTTCGGCAACCCGGGGTCCGGCACCGAGGAGGTGCTGCTCGACTACGGCATGCACCAGCGCCGCCTGTTCCCGCTGCTGGCCCGGACCTACGCCCTGCACTTCGCGCAGGAGCGGGTCGCCGCGGACCTGCACGCGGTGTTCAGCGACGTCGAGGACGAGGGCGCGGCCGAGCTCGCGCGCCGCTCGCTCGAGTCGCGGGCGGCCGGCACCAAGGCGCTCGGCACCTGGCACGCGTCCCGGACCATCCAGGAGTGCCGCGAGGCCTGCGGCGGTGCGGGCTACCTGTCCGTGAACCGGTTCGACGCGCTGCGCGCCGACACCGACGTGTTCACCACCTTCGAGGGCGACAACACGATCCTCCTGCAGCTGGTCGCCAAGGGACTGCTCACCGACTACAAGGACTCCTTCGAGGACCTCGACCAGATCGGGATGGTGCGGTTCGTCGCCTCGACCGCCGTCGAGACGGTGCTCGAGCGGACCAACGCCCGCTCGATCCTGGAGCGGCTGCGCGACGTGGTGCCGGGCCGGGGCGACGACGACCCCGACCTGCTCGACCAGCGCTACCAGCTCGAGATGCTCACCTGGCGCGAGGAGCACATGCTGTCCTCGGTGGCCCGCCGGCTCAAGAGCGGCATCGACCGGGGCATCGACCCGGCCGAGGTCTTCAGCCTCTGCCAGGACCACGTGATCGGCGCCGCGCACGCGCACGTCGAGCGGACCGTGCTGGAGGCGTTCCTGGACAAGCTGGCCGGCCTGGAGCCGGGCCCGAACACCGACGCCCTCAAGCTGCTGTGCGACCTGTACGCGCTGTCCTGCATCGAGAGCGACCGCGCCTGGTTCCTCGAGCACGGACGGCTCTCCAACGCCCGGGCGAAGGCGGTGACCGCGCAGGTCAACGAGCTGGACCGGCGGATCCGCCCGATCGCCCAGCAGCTCGTGGACGGACTCGGGATCCCGCGGGAGATGCTGCGCTGCGAGCTGCTGGAGTTCTCCGGCAGCTGAGGCGTCTGGTTCTGTGCACGGAAACTCGCTGAGGCGTCGCGTTCTGCGGGGATTCCGCGCAGAATGCGACGCCTCAGCGTGCCTGGCGTCGCAGAACGCGACGCCTCAGCGTCGGGTCAGTGCTTGGTCGGGTTCTCCTTGAACCGCGCGAACGACGCGTTCACCTCGGCCTCGGCCTCGGTGCGGCCGACCCACTCGGCGCCCTCGACGGACTTGCCGGGCTCGAGGTCCTTGTAGACCTCGAAGAAGTGCTGGATCTCGAGGCGGTCGAACTTCGAGACGTGGCTGACGTCGCGCAGGTGCTCCAGGCGCGGGTCGGTCGCCGGCACGCACAGGACCTTGTCGTCGCCGCCGGCCTCGTCGGTCATCCGGAACATCCCGATCGCGCGGCACTTGATGAGGCAGCCGGGGAACGTCGGCTCCTGGAGGATCACCAGCGCGTCGAGGGGGTCGCCGTCGAGACCGAGGGTGTCCTCGATGTAGCCGTAGTCGGCGGGGTACTGCGTGGAGGTGAACAGCGTCCGGTCCAGCCGGATGCGGCCGCTCTCGTGGTCGACCTCGTACTTGTTGCGCTGTCCCTTGGGGATCTCTACCAGGACGTCGAACTCCACTGCACTTCCTCCGGTCGTCGTCAACGCTGCGGCGGACGGCCGCGGCCGTCCGGCTCCCAGAACCTGGATAGTCTCCCGCACGAACGTCGAAAACGTGGAGTCGAGAGGGGTCCGGGTGCCGGAAGGTGACGGAAGCCACGTCGCGCCGTCGGACACCGGGTCCCGCGGCCGCGGTGGCCGGTGGCTGCGCCGGAGCACGGCCGGCCTCGTCGTGCTGGTGCTGCTCGCGGCCGGCGCGACGTACCAGTTCGACCTCGGCCACCGCTGGTTCGGCTTCGACTACCCGTCTCCGGTCACCGAGCCCGCGAAGGTGGCGCCTCCGGCCGGGCTGACCCTGCCGGCGGCGAAGCCGGCCGCCGCCGTGGCCGCCGCGACCGACGAGGCCGCCGTCGACCCCGCTGCCGTACGACGGGCGCTGTCCCGTCTCGTGCGGGCCAAGCGGCTCGGGCCGCACGTGGCCGTCGACGTCGCGCAGCTGTCCGACGGCTCGGTCGTCTACCGGCACGGCGCCCGCGCCGTGACCCCCGCCTCGACCCTGAAGATGCTCACCGCCACCGCGGCGCTGAAGGCGCTCGGGCCCGACCACCGGTTCGTCACCCGGGTCGTCGCCACCCCGTCCTCGCCGCGCATCACGCTCGTGGGCGGCGGCGACCCGCTGCTGTCGCGGGACGCCTCCGACCCGGACGGCACGTACCCCGCCCGCGCCGACCTCGACACGCTCGCGCGGGCCACGGCGAAGGCTCTCGCCGGGCTCGGGCGCTCGCGGGTGCGGCTGGCCTACGACGCCTCGCTGTTCACCGGCCCGTCGGTCAACCCGCACTGGGAGCCGTCGTACGTCCCGGACAACGTGGTCAGCCCGATCTCCGCGCTGTGGGTGGACGAGGGCCGGGACCGGGTCGGCTACGGCTACCGGAGCCCCGACCCCGCCGCGGCCGCCGCCCAGGACTTCGCGCAGGCCCTGCGCAAGCGCGGCATCAAGGTCACCGGGAGGCTGCTGGCTGCACCCGCGCCAGCGGACGCCCAGGACATCGCCTCGGTGCAGAGCGCGCCGCTGGCGCAGGTGGTGCAGCACATCCTGGAGGTCAGCGACAACGAGGGCGCCGAGGTCCTCGCCCGGCAGACCGCCCTGGCCGAGCAGAAGCCGGCGTCGTTCGCCGGCGGCGCGGCCGCGGTCCGCAGCGTGCTGGGCGACCTAGGCATCGACCTCGCCGGCGACCGGACCTACGACGGCAGCGGGCTCTCGCGTCACGACCTGCTCACCCCGCAGACGCTGCTCTCGGTCATCCGGGTGGCGTCGAGCCCCGAGGAGCCGGGACTGCGGAGCGTGGTCGCCGACCTGCCGGTGGCCGGCTTCACGGGGTCGCTGGCCTACCGGTTCCAGCACGGCGACAAGGCGGGCCTCGGCACGGTGCGCGCCAAGACCGGCACCCTCACCGGGGTGCACGGCCTCACCGGGACGGTGACCTCGGTGGACGGTGCCGTGATGAGCTTCGTCGCGGTGGCGGACCGGGTGAGGCTGCCCAACACGCTGGCCGCCCGCTCCCTGCTGGACCAGGTCGCGGCCGCCCTCGCCGGCTGCACCTGCGCCGCCGCGCCGGCCCCGTAGACATCGCGACCGGCTCGCGCGGCGCCACCTTTCGGAGCATGACCTAGGCTCGCGGCATGCCAGGACGCACCATGGTCGACTGGGACCTCGCGGTCTCCGCCGCGGCACGGCTCGCGGGGCCCGGCCCGATGATCACCCGCCCCGAGGCCGACGCGGTGGTGGCCGAGCTGCGCGCCGACGCGGAGCGGTCCACGGGCCTGGTGCGCGAGTTCACCGGGCTCGAGGCCACCGAGCGCACGGCCCCCGTCCTCGTCGTCGACCGCACCGGCTGGATCCAGGCCAACGCCGACGGCTTCGCGGACGTCCTCGGCCCTCTCGTCGAGAAGCTGCAGGCCAAGCGCGGCGCCCCGAACCCCGTCACCGAGGCGGTCGGCTCGAAGGTCACCGCCCTGGAGGTCGGCGGCCTGCTCGGGTTCATGTCGTCGAAGGTGCTCGGCCAGTTCGACCCGTTCTTCTCCGGCCCCGGCCACGACGGCGTCGCCCCGGCGGCCGGCCGGCTGCTGCTGGTCGCGCCCAACATCGTGCACGTCGAGAACGAGCTGGGCCTCGACTCCCGCGACTTCCGGCTCTGGGTCTGCCTGCACGAGGAGACCCACCGCGTGCAGTTCACCGCGGTGCCCTGGATGAGGGAGCACATCCACGGCGAGATCGACCGGCTCGTCAGCGCCGTCGACCTCGACCCCGGCAAGGTCGCGGCGGTGCTCGGCGACGCCGTGAAGCGGATCGGCGACGTCGTCCGCGGCGACGAGGAGGTCAGCCTGCTCGACCTCTTCTCCACCCCCGAGCAGCGCGTCGTGATGGACCGGCTCACCGGGGTGATGTCGCTGCTCGAGGGCCACGCCGACGTGGTCATGGACGGCGTGGGGCCGCAGGTGATCCCGAGCGTCGACGAGATCCGCCGCAAGTTCAACCAGCGGCGCAAGGGGACCAGCTACCTCGACCGCGTGCTGCGCCGGCTGCTCGGGCTGGACGCCAAGATGGCGCAGTACCGCGACGGCGCGGCCTTCGTGCGGGCCGCCGTCGACGCGGTCGGCATGGACGGCTTCAACGCGGTGTGGGCCGGGCCGGAGAACCTCCCGTCCAAGGCCGAGATCGGCGACCCCGCCGCCTGGGTGCGCCGCGTGCACGGCTGACCATGTCCCTCGACCCGTCCGTGGCGGCGGTGCGCAACGCCGTACGACGGGTGCTGGCGGACGGGACCCCGACGGTCCTGGTCGCCTGCTCCGGTGGCGCCGACTCCCTCGCCCTGCTCGAGGCCACGGTCTTCGAGGGCCACAAGCTCGGGCGCCGGGTCGTCGGCGTGACCGTCGACCACGGCCTGCAGGACGGGTCGGCCGAGCAGGCGGGCCGGGTGGTCGAGCAGATGGCCGGTCTCGGCGCCGACGAGACCGTCGCCGTCCGCGTGCGCGTCGAGGGTGGTGGCCAGGGCCCGGAGGCGGCCGCCCGCGAGGCGAGGTACGCCGTGCTGGGTGAGCTCTCGCAGCGGTGGGGGGACGCCGACGTGCTGCTCGGGCACACGCTCGACGACCAGGCCGAGACCGTGCTGCTCGGGCTGACCCGCGGCTCCGGGGCACGGTCCCTGTCCGGCATGCGCCGCGGCTTCGAGGTCTACCGCCGGCCGCTCCTCGACGTGACCCGGGGCCAGACCGAGGCCGCCTGCCGCGCGCAGGGCCTGTCCTTCTGGAGCGACCCGCACAACGACGACCCGCGGTTCACCCGGTCCCGGGTCCGGCACCGGGTGCTGCCCCTGCTGGAGGAGGAGCTCGGCCCCGGGGTCGCCGGCACCCTGGCCCGGACCGCGGACCAGCTCCGCGAGGACAGCACCGCCCTCGACGAGCTGGCAGCAGCCGCCCGGGACGAGGCGTGCGCGGACGGCCAGGTGGACTGCGCGGCGCTGGCACGGCACCCGCTCGCCGTCCGGCTGCGGGCGCTGCGGCTCGCGGCGCTGGCCGCCGGCAGCCCCGCCTCCGAGCTGTTCCGGACCCACGTCGTCGCCCTCGCCGACCTGGTGCCGGGACCGCCCGGACCGGTGCGCGGCAAGCAGGTCCAGCTGCCCGGCCACGTCACGGCGTACCGCGAGGGGAACCTCCTGAAGTTCCGCCGGACCGCTGTGTCAGGCTGACGCCATGGACGAATCGCACGTTCAGGGCGACCTGGTCGACATCCTCTTCACCGAGGAGCAGATCCACGCGCGGCTGCGGGAGCTGGCCGCGGAGATCGAGAAGGACTACGAGGGCAAGGACATCCTCCTGGTCGGCGTGCTGCGCGGGGCCGTGATGGTGATGGCCGACCTGGCGCGGTCCTTCGGCCGGCACGTCGAGATGGACTGGATGGCGATCTCGTCCTACGGCTCCGGCACCAAGTCCTCCGGCGTCGTGCGGATCCTCAAGGACCTCGACACCGACATCACCAACCGGCACGTGCTGGTCGTCGAGGACATCATCGACACCGGCCTCACGCTCTCCTGGCTGGTGTCCAACCTGTCCTCGCGCGGCCCGGCCTCGGTCGAGATCTGCACGCTGCTGCGCAAGCCGGAGGCCCTGCAGATGGCGGTGGACGTGCGGTACGTCGGCCACGACATCCCCAACGAGTTCGTCGTCGGCTACGGCCTCGACTACGCCGAGCGGTACCGCAACCTGCGCTGCATCGGCACCCTCGCCCCGCACGTGTACAGCTGACGCCATCGTCTCGTCGGCGCCCCCCGAGAGGCGGATCACAGCCTTTCCGGGGACAATGGACGGAACGCGTGACCGGGTCTCCTTCGTTGGGATCCGCGTGTACCGTCGATTCGTCGCACGAATGAGCTGGCAGGAGGTCGGGGCGTCGTCCCCGGGACATGGACGTTAAGCGCATTTTCCGCGGTCCCTGGCTGTGGATCGTCGTTGCCGTGGTGGGTGTGCTCATCGCGCTCCAGTACCTCGCGCCCAACGGCGGCTACAAAGAGATCGACACCTCCCAGATGAGCGCGGACATCTCGAACGGCACCGTCAAGACGGTCACCTTCATCGACCGCGACCAGACCATCCAGGCCACGCTCGACAACGGCGACAAGGTCACCTCGTCCTGGGTCGCCGGCCAGCAGCGCGACCTGATCCGGGCCGCCGAGGCCGGCGTCAAGAAGGGGACGATCGACAACTACCAGACCAAGGTCGCCAAGCCGAGCCTGCTCGGCCAGCTGCTCGCGACGTTCCTGCCGTTCGTGATCATCATCGTGCTGTTCCTGTTCCTGATGAACCAGGTGCAGGGCGGTGGCGGCCGGGTCATGCAGTTCGCCAAGTCCAAGGCCAAGCTGATCAGCAAGGACATGCCGAAGACGACCTTCGCGGACGTCGCCGGCTGCCAGGAGGCGATCGAGGAGCTCGGCGAGATCAAGGAGTTCCTCCAGGAGCCGGCCAAGTTCCAGGCCGTCGGCGCCAAGATCCCCAAGGGCGTCCTGCTCTACGGCCAGCCCGGCACCGGCAAGACGCTGCTCGCCCGCGCGGTCGCGGGCGAGGCGGGCGTGCCGTTCTACTCGATCTCCGGCTCCGACTTCGTGGAGATGTTCGTCGGTGTCGGTGCCTCCCGGGTGCGCGACCTGTTCGAGCAGGCCAAGGAGAACGCCCCCGCGATCGTGTTCATCGACGAGATCGACGCCGTCGGCCGGCACCGCGGGGCCGGCATGGGCGGCGGCCACGACGAGCGCGAGCAGACCCTCAACCAGCTGCTCGTCGAGATGGACGGCTTCGACGTGCGCGGCGGCGTGATCCTGATCGCCGCGACGAACCGTCCCGACATCCTCGACCCGGCGCTGCTCCGGCCGGGCCGCTTCGACCGGCAGATCGGCGTCGAGGCGCCCGACCTCGTCGGCCGCAACCAGATCCTCCAGGTGCACTCGCGCGGCAAGCCGATGGCCCCGCACGTGGACCTGATGAGCGTGGCGCGCCGTACCCCCGGCTTCACGGGCGCGGACCTCGCCAACGTGCTGAACGAGGCGGCGCTGCTCACCGCCCGGTCGAACCGGAAGACCATCGACAACGACGCGCTCGACGAGGCGATCGACCGCGTGATCGCGGGCCCGCAGAAGCGCACCCGGCTGATGAGCGAGAAGGAGAAGCTCATCACCGCCTACCACGAGGGCGGCCACGCCCTGGTCGCGGCGGCGCTGCCCGGCACCGACCCGGTGCACAAGGTGACGATCCTGCCGCGGGGCCGCGCGCTCGGCTACACGATGGTGCTGCCCGACGAGGACAAGTACTCCCAGACCCGCTCGGAGATGCTCGACAAGCTCGCCTACATGCTCGGCGGCCGGGCGGCCGAGGAGATGGTCTTCCACGACCCGACGACGGGCGCGGGCAACGACATCGACAAGGCCACGTCGCTGGCCCGGGCGATGGTCACCGAGTACGGCATGACCGAGCGCCTCGGCGCGATCAAGCTCGGCGACAACAACTCCGAGCCGTTCCTGGGCCGCGACCTCGGGCACTCCCGCAACTACTCCGAGGACGTCGCGGCGATCGTCGACGAGGAGACCAAGGCGCTGCTCGCCAACGCGCACCAGGAGGCCTTCGACATCCTGGTCGAGAACCGGAAGGTCCTCGACGAGCTGGTCCGCCAGCTGCTGGAGAAGGAGACCCTGGACAAGGCCGAGATCGCCGAGGTGTTCGCGCCGCTGATCCGCCGGCCGATCCGGCCCGCGTGGACCGGCTCGCCGAACCGCGAGCCCTCGAACATCCCGCCGGTCGACGTACCCAAGTCGGCGGCGAACGGCTCGGCGCCCGAGTCGGAGGCGGCGGTGATCCTCACCCCGCCCGGCAGCGGTGGCGACGTGCACGGCGACCCGAACGTCCGCGGCACGGACGGACCGGGGAGCGACTGAGACCGCATGGCGATCGACCCGATCAGCCAGGAGCCTCGCCCCGAGATCCCGGACTTCGACCAGGAGCGCGCCGAGCGGGCGGTCCGCGAGCTCCTGATCGCCGTGGGCGAGGACCCCGACCGCGAGGGCCTGCGTGACACGCCCGCGCGGGTGGCGCGGGCCTACAGGGAGCTCCTCTCCGGCATGCGGATGTCGGCGGAGGACGTGCTGACCACGACCTTCGACCTCGGCCACGACGAGATGATCCTGGTCAAGGACATCGAGCTGTGGTCGATGTGCGAGCACCACCTGGTGCCGTTCACCGGGAAGGCGCACATCGGCTACATCCCCAACGAGAACGGGCGGATCACCGGGCTGTCCAAGCTGGCCCGCCTCGTCGACCTGTACGCCAAGCGCCCGCAGGTCCAGGAGCGGCTCACCACCCAGGTCGCCGACGCGATGATGAGCATCCTCGAGGCACGCGGCGCGATCGTGGTGATCGAGGCCGAGCACCTGTGCATGACCATGCGCGGGGTCCGCAAGCCGGGCTCGAAGACCGTGACCTCCGCCGTGCGGGGCAGCATGCACAACGCCGCGACCCGTTCCGAGGCCATGAGCCTGATCATGCACAGCGCGCGTTAGGCCAGTCCTTTCCAACCTGCTGATGCGGCATCTTCTCGGGACACGGCCTAGGGTGCTGCCCGGCTGCGGAGTCGACCCCGAGGAGCCCGCCGTGACCCACCGCTCGATCCTGGACGCCCGACGGCTGGCCGGCCGGCTCGCCCGCAAGGTCCCCGGCAAGGGCGAGGGGGGCGCCGACGCCGAACAGGTCCGGCAGCTGCGGGCCCGGCTGCGCCGGTCCCGGGCGCGGCTCAAGGCGTCGCAGGAGGAGGTCGCCGCGCTCAAGACCGAGCTGCGGGCGACCCGCGACTCGCTGCGGCACCCGTTCCCCGGCTTCCCGGTCGAGGACCGCGTCCGCTCGGTGATCGACCAGGTGCGCGTGGAGAAGCTCACCTACCTGTCGGAGAAGAACCTCGAGGCGCTCGCGGTGATGGTCGCCGAGGCGGACCGGGTCGGTCGCCCGGGCCTGCTCATCGAGGCGGGTACGGCGCTGGGCGGGTCGGCCATCGTGATGGCGGCGGCGAAGTCGCCGGAGCGGACCATGAAGGTCTACGACGTGTTCGGGATGATCCCCGAGCCCGGCGAGCGCGACGGCGCGGACGTCCACCAGCGCTACGAGAAGATCGTCGCGGGTGAGTCCAGGGGGGTCGGCGGCGGTCAGTACTACGGCTACCGCGACGACCTCTACACCGAGGTCACCGAGTCGTTCGCCCGGCTCGGCGTGCCGGTGGAGGAGAACCACGTCGACCTGGTCAAGGGGCTGTTCCAGGACACCATCGACCTCGACGAGCCGGTCGCGCTCGCCCACCTCGACGGCGACTGGTACGAGTCGACGATGGTCTGCCTCGAGCGGATCGCCCCGCTGCTGGTGCCCGGCGGCCGGATCGTGCTCGACGACTACTGGGCGTGGTCGGGCTGCCGCGCCGCCGTCGACGACTACACCGCCGGCCGGGCGGACCTGCACGTCGAGCGCCGCGCGAAGGTGCAGATCGTCCGGATCTGAGCCATCCGGCCGTTTTCGGTGCCGGGGCGCACGTCCCGTGGTGCAATGGACGAAAGTAAAGACATCGCACCCGAAACGCCCTGGAGCAGCACCCATGCACCGCCGTCTCGCCCTCGCAGGCACCGCCCTGCTCTCGCTCGTCGCCGCCGGGCTCACCACGCTCGGCCTCGCGCCCGCCTCGCCCGCGACCGCGGCCACCGCGAACGACGTCCGCGTCGGCACCTTCAACATCGTCACGGTCAGCGCCGACGGCAACGCCTCGGGTGAGCGCAAGGTCTGGCGGGAGCGCCGCGGCACCGTGATCAGCCAGATCCTGCGGGAGGGCCTGGACGTGGTCGGGGTCCAGGAGGCCAACCAGAGCTCGATCTACGGCAGCCGGCTGGTCGACGACAAGCGCAACCAGTACCTCGACCTGCGGGCCGGGCTGAACCGTCAGGGCGCCGCCTACCAGGTCAGCAGCGTCTACCCCTACAACTGCTACAAGGCGTGGAGCTCGCGGAACTGCCACTACCGCAACCGGGCCGCCTCCGGCGACAACCGGATCCTCTACAACACCCGCACGATGCTGCTGCTGCACAAGGGCGCCTACAAGTACCCCCACCAGGTCCGCAACAGCACCGCGCGCTACCTGGGCTGGGCGGTGTTCCGGGTCCGGGCGACCGGCCACGAGATGCTGTTCGTGACCACCCACCTCGACCCCTACAGCAAGTCGGTGCGGGTCGCCCAGTGGCACGACCTGGTCAGCAAGGTGAACGGCCTCGCGCACGGCCGCCCGGTCGTCGTCACCGGTGACCTCAACACCACGAAGTACTCCGACTGGGCGGGTGGCGTGATGTCGGCCATGCACCAGAGCGGGTACGACGACGTGTTCAACCAGCGCTACCGGACGAACCCCAGCCCCATCGCGGCGGAGAGCACCACGCACGCCTTCGTCAACTCGTTCAACGGGTGGCGCCGCGACGTGACGAGGTACTCCTACTGGAACGACCGCGCGAAGACCGGCAACGGGGTCGACTGGATCTGGACGCGCGGCGTCCACGTCAGCCACGCGGAGGTGGTCGCCGACCTCGACGAACGCACCGGACAGATCGTCGGCACCATCCCGTCCGACCACCACATGGTCGAGGCCGGCCTCACCGTTCCCTGACCGGCGGTGGGCGGCGACCCGGGGATAGGGTCGGCGCATGCACGCCGAGCCGCCGCGGTACGTCGACGGGCTGCCCCGTCCGGGCCGCACGCTGGTGATGGGCGTGCTCAACGTGACTCCCGACTCGTTCTCCGACGGCGGCCGCTACCTCGACCCGGACGCCGCGCTCGCGCACGGCCGCCGGCTGGTCGCCGAGGGCGCCGACCTCGTCGACGTGGGAGGTGAGTCGACCCGCCCCGGCGCACGGCGACCCTCCCCGGAGGAGGAGCTCGACCGGGTGCTGCCCGTGGTCACGGCGCTGGCCGGGGACGGCGTACGCGTCTCGGTCGACACCATGCGGGCCGCCGTCGCCGCGGCGGCCGTCGAGGCGGGCGCGGTGCTCGTCAACGACGTGTCCGGCGGGCTGGCCGACGAGGAGATGCTCCCCACCGTGGCCGGTCTCGGCACGGCGTACGTGTTGATGCACTGGCGGGCGCACTCCCAGGACATGCAGCAGTTCACCGACTACCGCGACGTGGTCGCCGACGTCTCCGCGGAGCTCCGCGACCGGCTCGACGCCGCCGCCCGGGCCGGGGTCCGCCCGGAGCTGGTCGCCGTGGACCCGGGCATCGGCTTCTCCAAGACCGCGGACCAGAACTGGGACGTGCTGGCAGGGATGGAGCGGCTGCACGACCTCGGGCACCCGGTGCTGATCGCCACCAGCCGCAAGCGCTTCCTCGGCGCCCTGCTGGCCGACGCGTCCGGTGAGCTCCGGCCGACCCAGCTGCGCGACGACGCCACCACCGCCACCTCGGCTCTCGCGGCGGCGGCCGGGGCGTGGTGCATCCGCACGCACGCCGTCCGGCCCACCCTCGACGCGGTGAAGGTGGCGCAGCGCTGGGCGGTGGGGGCCGGCCCGCGACCGTCGCCCGGGTCCGCGGAGCGGGCGGGGGCCGTGCGTGGCTGACCCGTCTGCCGAGCACGCCGAGGTCGAGGCGGTGAACGAGGCGTTCTACGCGGCCTTCGAGAGCGCCGACCTCGACACCATGCAGGACCTGTGGCTCGACCACCCGGAGACGCTGTGCGTGCACCCCGGGGCGCTGCCCGTGCGCGGCACCGGGGCGATCAACCGCTCCTGGGCGCTGATCATGGCGAACACGCCGTACATCCAGTTCTTCCTCACCGACGTCGAGGTGAGCGTCATCGAGGACGTCGCGTCGGTGACCTGCACCGAGAACGTCCTGACCGGCGACGAGACGACCGGGCCGGACGCGTTCGGAGGCGCGAAGGCGGTGGCCACCAACGTGTTCGTGCGCACGTCCGGGGGCTGGCGGTTGTGGATCCATCACGCCTCCCCGGTACTGTCGTCTGGACACCATGACGACGCATGACCACCCCGCCGACCACCCCGCCGACCACCGGGCCGGCCATCGGGCCGACCGGCTCGCCGTCCGCGGCATCGAGGCACTCGGGCACCACGGGGTCTTCGAGTTCGAACGGCGTGAGGGTCAGCGCTTCGTGGCCGATCTGGTGCTGGGGATCGACACCCGTGACGCAGCACGCAGTGACGACTTGCGGCAGACCGTGGACTACGGAAGCCTCGTGTCGAAGGTAAAGAGAGCCATTGAGACCGATCCCGTCGACCTCATCGAGACGCTGGCCCAGCGCATCGCCGACGTCTGCCTCGCGGACCCGCGGGTGCAGTGGACGGAGGTGACCGTGCACAAGCCGGACGCCCCCGTGGAGGCGACGTTCTCCGACGTCACCTTGACGATCACCCGAACAAGATCCGGAGCCTGACCGTGACAGAGACCCCCAACCCGCACATCGTCGACGCCGACACCCTGACCGGGGAGATGCACCCGATCCGGCGCTGCGTGATCGCGATCGGGTCGAACCTGGGGGAGCGACTCAACAACCTGCAGGGCGCCGTGAACTCGCTCGCCGACACCCCCGAGGTGTGGGTCACCGCGGTCTCGCCGGTCTACGAGACCGCGCCCGTCGACGCCCCCGACGGCTCCAGGGACTTCCTGAACGCCGTCGTGCTCGCCGACACCACGCTGTCCGCGCGCACCCTGCTCGAGCGCGCGCTCGCCGTCGAGGACGCCTACGGCCGCGAGCGTACGACGGAGCGGCACGCCCCGCGCACGCTCGACGTCGACCTGATCGTGGTGGGCGACCGGCGCGCCAACGACGCCGACCTGGTGCTGCCGCACCCGAAGGCGCACGAGCGGGCGTTCGTGCTCGCGCCGTGGCTCGACGTCGAGCCCGACGCCGAGCTGGTCGACCAGGGACCGGTCGCCGAGCTGCTGGCCAAGGCCACCGACCAGACGGTGACCCGGCGCGACGACCTGACCCTCAACCTGCAGTGAACCGCGGGTGAGCACCGACCGGGACGACCGGAGCGAGCCGCCTCCCGAGCCGCCTCCGTCCGGCGGGCACATCCGCACCACCAGTCCCGGTGCCGTCACCGGGTCGGCCCTCCTCGGCCTGGTGCTCGGCTGGGCGGTCCGCCCGGTCAGCGTCCGGCTCAACGGCGCCGCCCCCACCGTCGGCTGGCTGCCGGTGCTCGCGCTCGCCTTCGTGGCCCTCGTCGTCGGCTCCGTCGCCTGGTCCACGAACCGCGCGCTGCACCGTCGTCACGAGCGGCTGGAGCCGCACCACGCCGTCAACCGGCTGGTGCTGGCCAAGTCCTGCGCCCTCGCCGGCGCGGTGTTCGCGGGCGCCTACTTCGGCTACGCCCTGGCCTGGGTCGGCCTCAGCGACGCGGAGCTGGCCCACCAGCGGATGCTGCACGCCGCGGTCGGCGGGGTCGCCGGTGTGGCGCTCGTCGCCTGCTCCCTGCTCCTGGAACGCGCGTGTCGGGTCAGCCGGGACGGGTGAGGGGCCTACCCTGACCCCATGGCCAAGGCTTCCCCTTCTGTCCCTGCTGCCTCCTCCGTCACAGCTCCCACCACTCCGGCCTCCGGCCCGCGTCCGGGCCGTCGTCGCCAGCGCAGCGTCCGCGTCACCGTCGCCGTGGCCCTCCTGGGCGTGGCCACGGCCCTCGTGCTGCTGGCCCTGCCCACCCAGTCCCCGCTGTGGCTGAGCGTGGCCTCCGTCGTCGCGCTCGCGAGCGGCTGGGCGGCAGCCAGGATCGTCTACACCGAGCTCGCGCAGAGCCGGCGTGAGGCGGCCGCCGACCGGGCGGCGCAGGCCCAGGCCTACCGCAGCATGTTCTCGGAGCGGGCCAGCGAGCACGCCGAGTTCACCACCGCGATGACCGACCGGATCGTGCGCCGCGACGCGGAGATCGCCGAGCTGGAGACGACCGTGGTCGCGGCCGAGAAGCGCGCCATCGAGGCGGAGGCCCGCGTGCAGCGGGAGGCCCGCCGGGCCAACGACGCCCAGGAGAAGGTCGTCGAGCTCACCGAGCGGGTCCAGGAGCTCGAGATCCGCAAGGCCGAGGAGGACGACGAGCTGGCCACCTGGCACTCCGACCTCGACGTGCCGCTGCCGGTCGTCGACTCCGTCGTGGACCTGATGGCCTGGGAGGAGCGGGTCTCGGTCGGGGCCCGCGGTGCCGAGTCCGAGGCCAAGAAGCACGCCTGACCCACGGTGAGCGGTTCGGCAGGGGCCCGCGCAGGACGCCTCCCGTCACCCCCGCCCCGCTCCGCAGCGTCCCCACCGCTCCCGGGCGCCGTCGCCGACCGGCCCCTCGGTATGTTGTCGGACCGTGAGCACGGGGACCGGTAGCGGCGTCGGCCGGTGGGGCCGAGCGCTCCGCGGTCTCGTCTCGGGGACCCGTTCCGCGCTGCGGCCGGGCGCGTCCGGGGACCTCCCCGACCAGCCGCTGCTCAGCGTCGTCGTGCCCGTCTACCAGGTCGAGGCCTACCTCGGGGAGTGCCTGGACTCGCTGACCTCGATGCGCTACCGCAACGTCGAGATCATCGTGGTCGACGACGGCTCCACCGACGGCAGCGCCGCGATCGCCGAGCGCTACCGGGCCCAGGACGAGCGGGTCCGCGTCGTACGCCAGGAGAACGCCGGCCTCGGCGCCGCCCGCAACCGCGGCATCCGGGAGGCCACCGGCGACCTGGTCACGTTCGTCGACTCCGACGACACCGTCACCGCGAACGGCTACGCCAAGATGGTCCGGGTGCTCGGCCAGACCGGGTCGGACTTCGCGGTCGGCTCGCTGCGCCGCCAGGTCCGAGGGCGGTACGTCGAGCGGCACTGGCTGCGCCGGCTGCACGCCGAGCAGCGGCTGGCCATCACCATCGACGACGCCCCGGACATGCTCGGCAACATCTGGGCGGTGACCAAGGTGTTCCGCCGCGACTTCCTGGAGCGGACCGGCCTGGAGTTCCCGGTCGGCGTCCGCTACGAGGACCAGGTGCCGATCACGCGCGCCTACCTCCAGGCCCGCTCCTTCGACGTGATCACCGAGCCGGTCTACCTCTGGCGCACGCGCGCGGAGGGCACCTCGATCACCCAGCAGAAGCACCACGCCGCCGACCTGCGCGACCGGTTGGCCGCCAAGCAGCAGGTCGCCGACCTGCTGCTCGCCCAGGACGCGTCACCGCGGGTGGTCGGCCACTGGTTCGCCAAGGTGTTCCGGCTGGACCTGCCGCCGTACTACCGGGCCGCGCTCGCCTCGACCGACGAGTCCTACTGGGCGGTGCTGACCACCGCGACCGCGTGGCTGGTCGAGCACGCACCCGAGCGCACCTGGGACGAGCTCGAGCTGCGGTTCCGGGTCGCCGCGCGCCTGGCCGCGCGACGCGACCGCGACGGGCTGCGCCGGTTCCTGGGCGTGCCGCAGCTGGATACCTCGAACTTCGAGGTGCGTGACCACGACGGCGTGCTGCTCGCCGACCTCGGGCCGCTCGGCCGCGACGAGGCCGACGCGGAGGAGCTGCTGCGGCTGCGGGACGTCGACCTGCCCAGCACCGCCCAGCTCGACGAGGTCGTCTGGAGCCCGTCGGGCGAGGTGGAGCTGTGCGGCTCGGCGCTGGTCCGGCACCTCTCCCCGGCCCGGTACGACGTCCGCACCCGACTCGAGCTCCGGCCCCCGGGCTGGTCCTCGGCCGCGCCGGTCCCGGTCGCGGCGGAGCGGCGGACCACCGACGAGGCCAACCGGTTCGCGCGGCGGGTCTACGAGGACCACGCGGACTCCGGCTTCACGGCGTCCTTCTCGCTCGCGGACGTCGTGGCGGCCTCCGACCCCGGCCGGCCGACCCTGTGGCGCGCCGCGGTGCACGTGGAGGCGGCCGGCGTGCGGCGCACGGGCTGGTTCGTCCAGCGCAACGACGTGGGCACGGCCCGCGGGCGGCACGCCGCGGTGGTCGACGACGCGCTGGTCGTCGACTCCTGGGACCGGCGCCGGGGGTGGGGCGTCACCGTCCACCGCCGGTACGCCGCGGTGCTCGACGCGCGCCTCGGGGGAGGCGTCCTGGAGGTCCGGACCCGGGTCGGCTCGCAGCAGACGGTCAGCGGTCTCACGGTCGGCGAGGAGCCGGTCCCGGTCGAGGTCCGCCCGGACCCCGGCACGCCGGGCGTCCTGGTGCTGCGCGTCGACGTGGCCGACCTCGCGGCCCGGCCGCCGGGCGCGCTCCGGGTCACCAGCGAGGACCCCGGCCAGGGGAACGTCGAGCGGGCGAAGGGCCTCCCGCTCGTGGTGGTCGGCGACCTCGACTGGGTGCGGCCCGACGACGGCACCGCGCTCGCCCTCGTGACGGGCGGCGACCGCGGGCTCCAGGTGGCGCCGCGCGGCCCGCACCTGCTGCTCGCCGAGGTCTCCCTCGGCGCCGAGGCGATCACCGTCCGCGGCACGGCCCACGACGTCGGACGGTTCACCATCGGCCTGACCGGCGACCGTGTCGACGGGGCGCCGACCCAGGTCGACGTACGCGCGGACGGGACGTTCGAGGCAGAGGTGCCCACCACGTTCACCTTCTGGGACGGCAGCCGGACCACCCTGTGGCGCGACGTCTACCAGCCGGTCGCCGAGTGTGACGGGTCCGAGGTCGCGGTCCGGGCCACGAGCCTGTTGCAGCGCGAGGCGCCCGCCCAGTCCCACGGCTGGCGGGTCCGGGTGTCGTCGTCGCGGACGCTGAGCCTGCGCCGCGTGAAGGACCTCGACCACGGCGCCGCGACCGCCTACGGCCGGCAGGTGCTGCGGCGCACCGTCTACGCCGAGGCGCGGCGGCAGCCCCGCCGGGACGCGGTGCTGTTCGAGAGCTTCGCCGGCACCAGCACCGGGGACAGCCCCGGCGCGGTCTGCCGGGCGCTGCTGGACCAGGCGACCGGGCTGGAGCTGCTGTGGAGCGTGGCCGACGAGGCGATCCCGGTCCCCGCGGGCACCCGGCGGCTGCTGCAGGGGTCCCCGGAGTGGTTCGAGGCGCTCGGCAGCGCCCGCTTCGTCGTGACCAACGGGCTGCTGCCCGGCTGGTTCGAGAAGGCGGACGGCCAGGTGCTGGTGCAGACCTGGCGGGGGCAGCCGCTGCGCCGGCTCGGGCCCGACGTGAACGACCCCCGGGCGCTCGACGAGGACGACGACGTGCTGGCCCGGCAGGCCGCCCAGTGGGGGCTGCTCGCCTCACCGAGCGGCTTCTGCACGCGCACCCTGGGGGCGGCGCTGGGCGTGTCCGACCGGGCGGTCGACGTGGGCTCGCCACGCAACGACGTGCTGCTGGACGGCGGCGCGGACCGGGTGCGCGCCGACGTACGCCGGCGGCTGGGGCTGGGCCCCGAGCAGCGGGCGGTGCTCTACGCGCCCACCTGGCGGGAGTACGCCCGGGTCGGCGCGCACCACGAGAAGGTGCTGTTCCTCGACGCCGAGACGCTCACCGCCGCCCGCGAGGACGTGGTGCTGCTGGTCCGCGGGCACGCCAACACGGCGGCGGCCCCGGCGGTCCGGGGCGAGCGGGTCCTGGACGTCACGACGTACCCGGACGCGGCCGAGCTCTACCTGGCCGCGGACGTGCTGGTCAGCGACTACTCCTCGGCGATCTTCGACTTCGCCCTGACCGACAAGCCGATCGTGCTGCTGGCGCCCGACCTGGAGGAGTACCAGCTCGGCGACCGCGGCCTGTACGTCGACCTGGCCGCCGACCCGCCCGGTCCGCTGGTGCGCACGACCGGCGAGCTGCTCGACGTGCTCGCCGACCCGACCGTCCCGGACCGCTGGGCCGCGGCTCGCCGTCGGCTGCGCGAGACCTACGGCGAGCTGGAGGACGGCCACGCAGCACAACGGCTGCTCCCCCTGGTGTTCGGGGAGAGCAGCCGTTGAGTGGTGCGTGGGCGGTGTCGCTCAGCGGGTCCAGACGCGGGCCCAGTCGACCCGCATGACCGACTTGGTCGACAGGTGCGCCCGGTCGAGGTACTTCAGCTCCCAGTCCGAGCTGAGCAGGCTGAGGATCAGGAACTCCTCGGTGTGCGAGAGCGCCCGCGTCGTGGAGTAGAGCTTCTGGCCGTCGATGTAGAACGTGTAGCCGCCGGGGTTCCAGTCCACCGCGAACACGTGGTAGCTGTCCCACCACGAGTCGCTCGACGCCTTGAGCCGCGCGGCCGCCGGCCAGACGCCGCCGATCTTCACGTCCCGGCGCGCGCCGCTCTTGTAGTAGAGGAAGTTGCCGAGCCCGCCGCCGGTGTAGCCGCGGCCGAAGAACTCGACGGCGTCGACCTCTGCGCCGCTGCGGGCCGGGCTGCCGGGGTAGGAGTTGTAGGTCGGGGACTGCAGCCAGAACGACCCGTGGTGGCCGCGACCCTGCTGGAACTTCACCCGGGCGGCCGCCACGCCGTGCGTGAACCGGAAGTGGTTCTGGGTGGTGATCTGGCCGTTGAGGTACTTGTAGCTCGACGCCGGGTCCTTCAGCACCTTCAGCGCGACGGTGCCTCCGCCGACGGACACGGCGCGCGGGTCGCTCTTGGACTTGGTGCGACCGGGGATGTAGAGACCCTGGTTGCGGTAGTCCCACTTGGTGCGGTCGAGGGTGCTGCCGGAGAACTCGTCGTCGAAGCGCAGGCCCCAGGTGTTGGCGGCGTCCGTCGTGGCGAGCGCGGGCGCGCCGTACCGGGCGGCCGCGACGGCGTGGATCGGCGCTCCGCCGAGCGTGCCCCGGTAGATCGCGGTGCCGTCCGCGCGCTGCGTGGTCGGCGCCGAGCTGACCCAGCGACCGCCGAGGTAGCGCTGGAACGTGACCGTGCGGCCGGGCCGGGCCGGGCTGAACTTCGCGACGACCGAGTTGAGGGCCGAGCCCGCGCTCGTCGCCGTGCCGCCCCGCTGGACGATCTGCGGGAGCACGTAGATCGAGCTGCTCTGGGTCACCGGCCGGACCGTCTTCGTGCCGCTGGAGGTCGCGCCGGCGTGCCGGTAGGCCTTGGCGACGACCCGGTAGGCGGTGGCCGTGGTGACACCGGGGGCGGCGAGCCGGTAGGCGCCGTACTTGTTCGTCCAGCCGGTCCGCACCGTCCGCCAGGCGCCGGCGGAGTACATCTTCAGCACGACGGGCCGGGCGAACCGGGTCGAGACCCGGCCGGTGGCGGCGAACGACTCGCCCGCGATGGGGGCGGTCGGCGAGACGGACAGGGAGGTGCTCGCGAGGGCCGGCTGCGCCGGCGTCGCCAGCGTCAGGCCGGCCGCGGTCACCGCGACGGCGGAGGCGGAGGCGAGCCAGGAACGGGTGCGGGTCATGCCCGGAAGGTTAAAGGACCTGTGACGGGTGTGACTCGAAAACGGTAAAGATCCCCGGGAACGGCCGCGGTGTCACTCGGGGTCACTCGGGGCTGCTCGGGGCCACGGGCCGGCGGCCGGGGGCGCTGGATACCCTGAGTGGGCTCGGGCGGGCCCCTCCGCCGCCTCCGGCGCGCCGCCCGGGAGAGCCCGCCCGGTGGTCGGGGAAAGGTCGTCAGATGG
>DASTGV010000032.1:0-4291 GCA_035718765.1 Nocardioidaceae bacterium | reverse complement strand
GACGTGACCACGGTCGGGCGGCCGTCCGCGGCACCGCCCGTGCCGCCGCAGCCCGCCAGCAGCGGGAGCGCGAGGGCGAGCACGAGGGACAGCCGCTTCATGAGAACCATTCTCAATACGAATGAGAACCATTGTCAAGTGATGCTGTTCCTGCCGGCGCTAGGGTGCGCGACGTGGTGGAGCTGGTGGTGGTCAACAGGTTCCGCGTCCCGGACGCGGAAACCGACATGTTCCGGACCGACGCGCAGGCCGCGCTGGGGGCGCTGGCCGAGCGGGCCGGGTACGTCGACGGGCACGTCGGGCGCAACCTCGACGAGCCGGACCTCTGGCTGGTGACCACGACCTGGACCAACGTCGGCAGCTACCGCCGGGCCCTGTCGGCCTACGACGTGAAGACGACCGCCGTACCCCTGCTGTCGAGGGCGGTCGACGAGCCGTCGGCCTACGAGACGGTCACGGGCGAGGGCGGCGAGAACGAGCAGAGGCCCCGCGATCTCGATTGACCGCGGCGGATAGGCTGGCCCTTCGCCGTCAGCCAGCCGGCGCACTCGAGAGAAAGCCCCCGATTCCCCGTGGCCAGCAAGCCGTCCTCCCTCCTCGACAACGTCGTCTCCCTCTGCAAGCGCCGGGGGTTCGTGTTCCCGTCCGGAGAGATCTACGGCGGCACCCGGTCGGCCTGGGACTACGGCCCGCTCGGCGTCGAGCTCAAGGAGAACCTCAAGCGCCAGTGGTGGCGCTCGATGGTGACCGCCCGCGACGACGTGGTCGGCCTCGACTCCTCGGTGATCCTGCCCAAGCGGACGTGGGAGGCCTCGGGTCACGTCTCGACGTTCACCGACCCGCTGACCGAGTGCCAGTCCTGCCACAAGCGGTTCCGCGCCGACCACATGCAGGAGGCGTACGCCGCGAAGCGGGCCGCCAAGGGGGAGGAGGTCGACCCCGACTCGGTCGACCTCAAGGAGCTGGCCTGCCCCAACTGCGGGACGCGCGGCGCGTGGACCGAGCCGCGGCAGTTCAACATGATGCTCAAGACCTACCTCGGCGTGATCGAGGACGAGTCCGGCCTGCACTACCTGCGGCCCGAGACCGCGCAGGGCATCTTCCTGAACTTCGTCAACGTCATGAACTCCTCGCGCAAGAAGCCGCCGTTCGGCATCGCCCAGCAGGGCAAGAGCTTCCGCAACGAGATCACCCCCGGCAACTTCATCTTCCGCACCCGCGAGTTCGAGCAGATGGAGATGGAGTTCTTCGTCAAGCCGGGTGAGGACGAGGAGTGGCACCAGTACTGGATCGACGAGCGGACCCGCTGGTACGTCGACCTGGGCATCAACCCCGACAACCTGCGGCACTTCGAGCACCCGAAGGAGAAGCTGTCGCACTACGCGAAGCGCACCGTCGACATCGAGTACCGCTTCGGCTTCGCGGCCGGTGAGTGGGGCGAGCTCGAGGGCATCGCCAACCGCACCGACTTCGACCTGACCCAGCACAGCGAGTTCTCCGGGCAGGACCTGTCCTACTTCGACCAGGCGACCGGCGAGCGCTACACGCCGTACGTCATCGAGCCCGCGGGCGGCCCGAACCGCTCGATGATGGCGTTCCTGGTCGACGCGTACACCGAGGACGAGGCCCCGAACACCAAGGGCGGCGTCGACAAGCGCACGCTGCTGCGGCTCGACCCGCGGCTCGCGCCGGTCAAGGTGGCGGTGCTGCCGCTGTCCCGCAACGCCGACCTGTCGCCGAAGGCCAAGGACCTGTCCGCCGAGCTGCGCGGGGTCGGCTGGAACGTCGACTTCGACGACGCCGGCGCGATCGGCCGCCGCTACCGCCGCCAGGACGAGATCGGCACGCCGTACTGCGTCACGGTCGACTTCGACACGCTGGAGGACAACGCCGTCACGGTCCGCGAGCGGGACACGATGAAGCAGGAGCGGGTCGGGCTCGACCAGGTCCGGTCCTACTTCGCGGAGCGCCTGGTCGGCTGCTGATGGCCGCTGATCGGTCCGATCGGCCGGTCCTGCGACGGGGGCCAGGCCGGGCCGTGCAGAATGTTCCGGTGCTGAGAGCCCTGCGTCGCCCCGTCCTCCCGCTCGTCGCCGCGACCGCGGCGGCCGCGCTCGCCCTGGCGGGCTGCAGCTCCGACGCCGGCAGCAAGAACGCGAGCGGCGGGTCGTCCACGTCGGCCTCGGCGTCGTCCTCGCCGAGCCCCTCCTCGACTGTCTCCGTGCCCGACGGCACCCAGCTCACCGACCAGGGCAGCAAGCTGTCCTTCGGGGACACCGGGACCGTGATCTTCGAGCCGAGCCAAGGGCGGGGGACCGTCCTGCAGCTCACCGTCAAGAGCGTGCGGCAGGGCACCCTCGACGACTTCAAGGGCTTCATCCTCGACGACTCCTACAAGCAGAAGGCGTCGTACTACTACGCCACGGTCTCGGTGAAGAACGTCGGCGAGGGTGACGTCGGCGGGGTCGGTGTCCCGCTGTGGGGCGTGAACTCCGCCAACACCCTGCTCCCGGCGGTGAACTTCACCACCAGCTTCAAGCCGTGCGTCACCAAGCCGCTGCCGAAGTCCTTCCCGAACGGCGCCTCGCTCAACACCTGCCTGGTCTACCTCTCGCCGGACAAGGGCAAGCTCGAGTCGGTGAGCTACCGGCCCAGCCAGGAGTTCAACCCGATCACCTGGACCGGCGACATCGCCACCCCGAAGCCGACGCCCACGAAGAAGCCCACCAAGCGCTGACGCGATTTGGGCGGCCCCCCGGGCGCGCCTCACAATGGACCGGTGACCGCCACCCTGCCCCGCGAGCTGCGCCTCGGCTCGCTGCGCGTCGACACCCCCGTGGTGCTCGCGCCGATGGCGGGCATCACCAACGCGGCCTACCGCCGGCTGTGCGCCGAGCAGGGCGCCGGGCTCTACGTCTGCGAGATGATCACCTCGCGCGGGATCGTCGAGCGCGACGAGACCACCTTGAAGATGCTCACGTTCGACGAGACCGAGCGGGTGCGCTCGGTCCAGCTCTACGGCACCGACCCGGTGTACGTCGGCAAGGCCGCCGAGATCCTGGCCGCCGAGCACGGCGTCGCGCACATCGACCTCAACTTCGGCTGCCCGGTCCCCAAGGTGACGCGCAAGGGCGGCGGCGGCGCGCTCCCGTGGAAGCGCCGGCTGCTCGGCGACATCCTGGAGGCGGCGGTGCGCTCGGTCGAGGCGTACGACGTGCCGGTGACCATGAAGACCCGCAAGGGCATCGACGCCGACCACCTGACCTACCTCGACGCCGGCCGGATCGCCCAGGAGGCGGGCTGTGCCGCGATCGCGCTGCACGGCCGGACCGTGGACCAGGCCTACTCCGGGAAGGCGGACTGGTCCGCGATCGGCGAGCTGGCCTCGCACGTCGACATCCCGGTGCTCGGCAACGGCGACATCTGGGAGGCCTCGGACGCGGTCGCGATGGTCGAGCAGACCGGCGCCGCCGGCGTGGTCGTCGGCCGCGGCTGCCTGGGCCGCCCCTGGCTGTTCCGCGACCTGGCCGCCGCGTTCGCCGGCGAGCAGGTCGCCACCCTGCCCACCCTCGGCGAGGTCAAGGCGATGATGCGCCGGCACGCCGAGCTGCTCTGCCTGCACATGGGGGAGGAGCGCGGCTGCAAGGAGTTCCGCAAGCACGTCGCGTGGTACCTCAAGGGCTTCGCGGCCGGCGGCGAGCTGCGCAACAGCCTGGCGCTGGTCTCCACGCTGGCGGCCCTCGACGGCCTGCTGGCCGGCCTGGACGACGCCGAGCCCTTCCCGGTGGCCACCCTCGGCACCCCCCGGGGCCGGCAGGGCAGCCCGCGGCGGGTCGTGCTCCCGGAGGGGTGGCTCGACGACACCGACGGGGCCGGCTGCGCGGTCGAGGAGGACCTGCACTCGGGCGGCTGAGCCGGCCCGGATCAGGCCCCGCCGCCACATGAGTTTGGCCATCTGGGGCAGGGTGGGGTCATGCGCCCCTCGGTGATCGCCTTCGACGTCAACGAGACCCTCTCCGACCTCTCGCCCCTCGGCGCCAGGTTCCTCGAGGTGGGCGCCTCCGCCAGCGCCGCGCCCCTGTGGTTCGCCTGCGTGCTGCGCGACGGGTTCGCGCTCACCGCGTCGGGCGAGAACCCGCCGTTCGCCGGCGTCGCCCGGGAGCTGCTGCTCAGCCACCTGGCCGAGGCCCAGCTGAACCGGCCCCTCGAGGACGCCGTCCAGCACGTGATGGACGGGTTCGCGAGCCTGGAGCTGCACGCCGACGTGGCCAACGGGATCGACCGGCTGCAC
>DASTGV010000031.1:0-5027 GCA_035718765.1 Nocardioidaceae bacterium | reverse complement strand
GTGGTTGGCGGGGTCGAGGTTCCAGCCGAACCAGTTGTGGGTCAGCGCGGTCGTGTAGCCGACCACCCCGGTGTCGACGGCGGCCACGGTGATCAGCAGCGCCATGCCGTAGAACCAGCCCACGAACCAGCCGTACGACGGACCGACCGAGAACTTGCTGTACTGGTAGAGCGCTCCCGCCACCGGGTAGTGGCTGGCCAGCTCGCCGAACACCAGCGCGACGAACAGCATGCCGATGACCGGCACCCACGTCAGCCACACGTACGCCGGCCCGCCCGCCGCCACACCCAGCGCGAACAGCGAGTAGATGCCGACCATCGGTGACAGGTAGGTGAACGCGACCGAGAAGTTGCTGAACGAGCCCAGCACCCGGTTGAGCTGGGGCTTGTAGCCGAGGCTTGCCAGCCGCGCGTCGTCGTTCAGGTGCTCGAGCGGAGCAGGTGGAGTAGGTGTGCTCACGGTGCCCTCCAGGCCGGAACCCCGTCGTGCTCAGTGTGCTGCCGCCGCGTCCACGCAGGCATGGCCCCAGTGGGTCACTTCTACCGCTCCAAACCGGGCAAAAGCCGAGGTCAGCGGCCTGGAGAGGGGGCGCGCGCGCATTGCCGGAGGCGGGTCCGCGGATCTAGCCTGGGAGCGCTTGAAAGGAGCGTCCGATGGTCGATCTGGGCGCGGGGCCGCACAGCGAGCTTCCCTCCGAGCGAGTGGCAGGCGGCATGCTGCCGAAGGTCCTCAACTCGTTCGACATGGTGGCGATCTTCGTCTCGATCGTCTTGTTCATCACCAACGCGGCGGTGATCCAGAGCGCGGGCCCGTCGGCCTTCGGCTGGTGGGTGCTGGGCTTCCTGCTGTTCCTCATCCCCGGGGCGATCGTCACCGGCCAGCTGGGCCTGATGTTCCCGGGCGAGGGCTCCATCTACCTGTGGACGCAGAAGGCGTTCGGGTCGTTCTGGGGCTTCTTCGCGGGCTTCTGCGCCTGGTGGCCGGGCGTCCTCGTGATGGTGGCCACCGGCACCGTCGTGCTCAGCTTCCTGGACTACGTGTTCCCGTCCACGATCGGCGCGGCGAGCGTGCAGGTCCAGGGCCTGATCATCATCGCGTTCATCGTGCTGTCGGCGTTCCTGGCCAACCAGCGCTTCCGGCTCACCCAGAACCTCGTCAACGTCATCTTCGTGCTGTACGGCCTGGCGATCCTGCTGGTGTTCGTCGCCGGGCTCGCGCACGTCCTCGGTGCGGGCACGGCCGTCACCGACCCCTGGAACTTCTCGGCCTGGGCCCCGTCGGCGAGCTCCGGCCTCAACCTGTCGAACTGGAGCTTCTTCGGCCTGGTGATCCTCGCCCTGTTGGGCGTCGAGGTCCCGCTCAACATGGGCGTCGAGATCAAGAACGAGCGCTCGATCACCCGCTACCTGGTCTGGGGCTCCCTCGCGGTGATGCTCGCCTACCTGCTGGCCACCTGGGCGATCATGGTCACGGTGCCCGCCGCGAACGGGTCCTCGGCGCAGGTCACCTCGCTCGCGCAGACGGTCGCCATCGGGCTCGGCAGCCCCCTGGCCAAGCTGGTCGCTCTCGTCTTCGCGGCGTTCTTCCTGTTCATCACCGTGGTCTACAACTACTCCTTCGCCCGGCTCGTCTTCGTCTCCGGCCTCGACCAGCGGCTCCCTGAGGCGATGGGCCGGGTGAACAGGCACAAGGTCCCCGCCAACGCGGTGTGGGTGCAGACCGCCATCGCCGCGCTGTTCACCCTGGTCGCGTTCGTCCTGATGCCGTCGCTCGGCGTCGGCGGCGGCAAGCCGATCGACATCCAGACCAAGGTGTACGACGTGCTGCAGGCCGCCGTGACGGTCATCTGGTGCGTGTCGATGGTGATCCTGTTCATCGACGTCGTGATCATCATCCGGCGGTTCCTGCCCCGCTACCAGGCCACCCGGCTGGCGCACCCGGCGGTGTTCTACGTCAGCGCGCTGCTCGGCGGCCTGGCCACCCTGGTCGGGATCATCGCCACGCTCAGCGGGTCCTGGACGCCGCTGATCCCCAACAACCAGGGCGAGATCACCATCGCCGGCGCGCACATCGCGTACGGGTCCTGGTTCTACCTGGTCGCCGGCATCGCGGTGCTGTCCCTGCTCGTCGCGACGGTGCTGTACGCGGTCGGCCGACGTACCGCCCGCGTGGCCAGGACCCGCCCGCTGCCGGCCTGAGACCCGACGACCAAGCCCGACGACCAAGCCCGACGACCAAGCCCGACGACCAGCAGGGGGTGGAGCCGTGGACGCCAGGAGGCGGGAGGAGCAGGAGCGCCGGGGGAGGGCGCTCGCCGCCACGCTCGCGCAGGACGGCGTGGACGGTGTCGCGCTCAGCTACGTCGACAACGCCGGAGTCACCCGGGTGAAGGCGGTACCCGTCGGCGAGCTCGCGCACGCGGCCGGCTGGGGGGTGGGGATGTCGCCGGTGTTCGACGTGTTCTGCGTCGACGACAGCATCACCGCGGGCCTGCTCGCCGGCGGTCCGACCGGCGACCTGCGGCTGCACCCCGACCTCGACCGGGTGGTCCGGCTGGCGGCGCAGCCCGGCTGGGCCTGGGCGCCCGTCGACCGGTACAACCAGCACGGCGTCGAGCACCCCGGGTGCCAGCGCAGCTTCGCGCGACGGCTCCAGGCGCAGGCGGTCGACGCCGGGCTCGACGTGCACATGGGGTTCGAGGTCGAGTGGGCGCTCGGCCTCGACGAGGGGGAGCCGTTCCGTCCGGCCTGCACCGGACCGGCGTACGGCATGACCCGGATGGTGGAGCTGTCCGACTACTGCCACGACCTGCTGACCGCGCTGGCCGCCGAGTCGGTCGAGGTGTTCCAGCTGCACCCGGAGTACGCCGCCGGGCAGCTCGAGGTGTCCGCGGCACCGCTCGACCCCGTCGCGGCCGCAGACCAGGTGCTGCTGGTCCGGGAGACGATCCGGGCGGTGTCCCGCGCGCACGGCATGGCCGCCTCGTTCGCACCCGCCGTGGTCGCCGGCTCGGTGGGCAACGGCCAGCACCTGCACCTGTCCCTGCATCGCGACGGCACCAACCTGCTCGCGGGCGGCTCCGGCCGGTACGCCATGACCGGCGAGGGGGAGTCGTTCCTGGCCGGGCTCCTCGCCGAGCTGCCGGCGCTGTGCGGGGTGGGCGCGCCGAGCGTCACCAGCCAGGTCCGGCAGGTGCCGTCGCACTGGGCCGGGGTGTACCGCTGCTGGGGCTGGGAGAACCGCGAGGCGGCGCTCCGGCTGGTCACCGGCTCGATGGGGGAGCGGCGCTCGGCGGCGAACGTCGAGCTCAAGTGCTTCGACGGCAGCGCCAACCCCTACCTGCTGGTCGGCGCGGTGCTGGCCGCCGGGCTGGCCAGCGTGGACAAGGGGCTCACGCTGCCGCCGGAGGTCACCGCAGACCCCGCGGCCGAGGACCCGGCGGAGCTGCGCCGGCTCGGGGTCGAGCGGCTGCCCGAGTCGCCGGCGGCGGCCCTGGCCGCCCTCGAGGAGAGCGACCTGCTGAGGGGGGCCATGGGGGACTGGCTGTTCGACGCCTTCACCGCCGTACGGCGCGCCGAGATCGCGCTGTTCGCCGGCCACACCCCCGAGCAGGTCGTCGCGGCGACCCGGTGGCGCTACTAGCGGCCATCGGCCTCGTGCGCACATGAGCATCGCCGAGGAGCTCGCGGACCTCCCGCTGGTCGACCAGCACTGCCACCCCGTCGTGCTCGACCCGATGGACCGCGGCCGGTTCGAGCTGCTGCTCACCGAGGCGCGCGACCCGGCCCCGGACGGCACCAGCGACTTCGACTCGCAGGTGGGGCTGGCCGTGCGCCGGTGGTGCGCCCCGCTGCTGGGGCTGGACGCGCACGCCGACCCCGACGTCTACCTGGCCGCCCGGGCGGAGGCCGGTCCGCGGGAGACGGCGCGGACGCTGCTGCGGGCCTGCGGGACCAGCGACCTGCTGGTCGACACCGGCCTGGAGTGGCCGGGCCTGTGCGACCTCGTCGAGCTGGCCGACCTCGCGGCGGCGCGGGTCCACGAGGTGACCCGGGTGGAGAAGGTCGCCGAGCAGCTGGCGGCCGCCGGGGTGGGCGCAGAGGAGCTGGGCACCGCTCTCCCGGACGCGCTCGCCGAGCGCGCCTCGCGGTCGGTCGCGTTCAAGACGGTCGCCGCCTATCGCACCGGGCTCGACCTGCCCCCGGTCGCGCCCTCCGCGCACGAGGTTCGCCAGGCGGCGGACCGGTGGCTCGCCCGGTGCGAGCGGGAGAGGCGGTACCGGCTGGACGACCCGACGCTGGTGGCGCACGCCGTCTGGTCGTGCCTGCCGCTCGGGCTGCCGCTCCAGGTGCACACCGGCTACGGCGACCCCGACCTCACCCTGCACCGGGTCGACCCGTCGCTGCTGACGCCGTTCCTCCGCTCGCTTTCCGCGGACGCGGCGCCGGTGGCGCTGCTGCACTGCTACCCCTACCACCGGCAGGCCGCCTACCTGGCGAACGTGTTCCCGCAGGTGGTGCTCGACGTGAGCCTGGCCGTCAACCACCTCGGCCCGCGGGCGGCCTCCGTGCTCGCCGAGACGCTCGAGCTCGCGCCGTTCGGCAAGCTGCTGTACGCCTCGGACGGGTTCGCGCTGCCGGAGCTGCACCACCTGGGTGCCGTGCTCTTCCGCCGGGCGCTGGACCGGGTGCTCGAGGACTGGCTGGCCGACGACGTGCTCACCGCGGACGACGCGAGCCGGTTCGCCCGGATGGTCGCGGGGGACAACGCCCGCCGGGTCTACCGGCTCGACCCGACCTGAGGGGACGCGCGGCCGAGGCCAGGCCGGACTGGCGTGCCCCGATTGTCCTGGGAACCGCGGACATCGGACGGTCGCGTGCAGGGGCCGTTCGGATGCACCATGGAGGTGATCGCCGGCGATCTCGGCTGGTCCTCGCCGTTCCTTCGGCTTCATCCGACCCAGTTCTGGGAGGCGCGGGACCATGAGCGAGCAGCAGCACCACCACCACCTGCATCTGCACCCGGAG
>DASTGV010000030.1:0-9479 GCA_035718765.1 Nocardioidaceae bacterium | reverse complement strand
GGACGCCCCGGCGGGCTCGGCGCGGCCGCTCGGACCAGTACACGAGGTGGTGCGGCCGGTCGATCGCGAGCACCTGGAAGGTCGGGTCGCCGGGACCCCAGTCGGCGACGGCGTCGCCGGGCGCGAGGTGCTGCCACCGGTCATCGACCCGGCGTACCGCGCGCCGGTGGGCCGGGACGCACCGCTCGACCGACCGGGGGAGGTACCAGCCCGCCCGGCCCTTGCCGAGCTGCTCCATCCACGGCCACACTGCCGTCGGTGGCGCGTCGAGGTCGAGGTGGCGGTCGAGCACCGGGTCGGCGTCGGGGAGCACGTCGTCTCCGGGCAGCGGGACCAACGGGGGAGCCGGCACGTCGGGAACGCTACCGAGCCGCGAAATGACCCGGATGGGCCATTCAGGGTGGCCGTGCGGACCGAGTGTCCAGAGGGCCCCGGGAACACCGCCGAAAACGGACAAATGGGCCGCGCTTCTCCGTACCCTTGCTGTGATGCCGGCCGGGGTCCGCCGGGTCGTCCGAACCTGCGAGTCGTGGGGGTCTGTGCATGCGGTGGGGTCAGAAGTCACGGAAGCGCGCGACCACGCGCCCGGGGTGGCAGGAGGCGCGCGACGAGGTCACCGGCCTGGTCACGTACCCCGGCTTCGTCACGCAGGTGGGCGACGCGGTGACCGCGCGCACGTTCGAGGCGCAGCCCGCCGTCCTGCTCATCGACGTCGAGGGCGTCAACGAGGCCGTGGACCTCGACGAGCACACCGCCGGTGACGACCTGATGCGGATGGTCGCGTCGAGGGTGGCCCGCGAGGTCGGCTCGCTGGGCGTGCTGGGCCGCATGAACGACCACCAGTTCGGCGTACTGTTCCCGACGCTCAGCACGCCCGCGGTCGCGCTGGACCTCGCGTACCGGATCGTGTCCGGCGTCTCCGCGCCGTTCGTGCTCAGGAGCCTGCGCCAGATCCAGCTCTCCACCAGCCTCGGCCTGGTCACCTGGGACTCGATGGGCCCGCGAGCGACCGCCGACGACCTGCTGCGCGGCGCCGGCCTGGCCGTCCGCGAGGCGCGCCGCGCCGGCCGCAACCACATCGAGGTCTGCACCGCCGAGCTGATCGCGGTCGCCGACGAGACCCTGGCCATCGGCAAGGATCTCCGCAAGGCGCTGGACGAGAAGGGCCTGCGGGTCTGCTACCAGCCGCTCGTGGACCTCACGCACGGCTCGATCGTGGGCTTCGAGGCGCTGGTGCGCTGGAGCCACCCGGTGCACGGCCAGGTCTCGCCGGCCCGCTTCGTGCCGGTCGCGGAGGAGTTCGGCCTGATCTCCGAGCTGGGCCGGATGGTGCTCTCGACCGCGACCGCCCAGATCCAGCAGTGGTCCTCGACGTTCCGGGTCCCGCTGACCGCGCACGTCAACGTCTCCGGCGTCGACCTGACCAACACCGGCTTCGTGGGGATGGTGGAGGAGGCCCTCAACACCAGCGGCCTGCCCGCCTCGCAGCTGGTGCTGGAGGTCACCGAGTCCGCGGTCGAGCGGCAGCTGGAGATCGCCCGGGAGCGGTTCGACGCGCTGCACGACCTCGGCGTCCGGGTCGCGCTCGACGACTTCGGCACCGGCCGCAGCGCGCTGGCCTACCTGCAGACCCTGGCCGTCGACATCTTGAAGGTGGACCGGTCCTACCTCGACTCCGTCGACGAGCACCGCGCCGACGACCTGCTCCGGGGCGTCATCGGGCTCGGCCAGGCGCTGGGCATGGAGGTCTACGGCGAGGGCATCGAGGACGAGGCCCAGTCGGTCCGGCTGCGCCGCAACGGCTGCGACATCGGCCAGGGCTACCTGTTCGCCCGGCCGCTGCCGACCGAGGACGCCGCGGTGTACCTGCGTCGGCAGGCCGCTCCGGCCTCCGTCGCCACCCGGCACGGCTGATCTTCGAGCGGGGGATGCTCCGCTCGATCTCCATTGGTGGACAGCCTGCTGCGGGTGCCCACCCGCCAGCGACGTCCGCGGTGATCTAGGGTCCACGTCGAAGTCTGACGAAGGGATCGCATGAGAGCCGATCACTACGACACGTTCGCCGAGAGCTACGCGCGGCAGAACGAGACCGGCCTGTTCAACGCCCACTACGCGCGACCCGCGATCATCGACCTCGCCGGGGACGTCACCGGCCGGAGCATTCTGGACGCCGGCTGCGGCGCGGGACCGCTCGCGGCGGCCCTACGCGATCGGGGCGCACAGATCACCGCCTTCGACTCGAGCCCAGCGATGGTGGCGCTGGCGCAGCGGCGACTCGGGACGAACACCAAGGTGCTCGTCGCCGACCTCGCCGAGCCGCTGCCGTTCGGCACGGGGGAGTTCGACGACGTGGTGGCATCCCTGGTGCTGCACTACCTCGAGGACTGGTCAGGCCCCCTGGCGGAGCTGCGCCGGGTGTTGAAGCCGGGTGGGCGGCTGATCCTCTCGGTGAACCATCCGGTGATTCGCCCGGTGGTCTACCCGGAGGAGGACTACTTCGAGACCTCGCCGTACACGGAGGACTACACGTTCGATGGGCAGACCGCGTACCTGACCTTCTGGCACCGGCCGCTGCACGCGATGACCGACGCGTTCACCCGGGCTGGTTTCACGATCTCGGTCATCAGCGAGCCGCCGTTCTCGCCGGAGACGCCGCGCGAGCTGCTGCCGCCCGACCTGGGTGACCGCACGGCGTTCCTCTGCTTCCTCTTCTTCGTCCTTGAGGCCGGCTGAGACCAGAACCTCCGATCGGGCCCAGGGGATGGGTGGTCCATTCCGGGACCTCGGCCCAGCGTCTTCTACTTGACATAATGTCGCTTATCGGCGCATTACTTGGAGGGACGGAAGGGGCTCAGGCACCACCCGCCCACCGTAAGGTGACCGCCGTGCCCGGCCAGACGACCCACCACGTGGAGATCGGGCCGGACACCGTCACCAAGACCTACGTCTCATGGGACCGCGGCGAGCCGGACCGCGAGTGGCACGGCCTGACGCTGCTCGCCGAGCACGCACCCGGCCTGGCGCCGGTGCCGTTGTCCCGCGGGCTCCGCGACGGCGCCCCGACGGTCGTGATGAGCCGGCTCCCGGGCGTCGGGCTGCACCCCGGCCCACTGAGCGCCGTCGAGACGCTGGCGCTGGGTGCGGCGCTCCGCCGCCTGTACGGCGTGCCCGCCGCCGTCCTCTCCGGGCTGCCCGAGCGCGTCTGGGGGCCGTCGGCCTGCCTGGGGCTGCTGCGCGGCTGGGCCGACGAGCCGCACGACACACCGCCTGAGGCGGCATCGGCGCTCGCTGCGGCCCGCACCTGGCTCGCGGACCCGGCGCGGGACCGGCAGACGGCGGTCGAGGACCCGGTGCTCGGCCTCGCCGACGGCAACCTGGCCAACGTGCTCTTCGACGGCACCACGTGCCGGCTCGTGGACTTCGAGGACAGCGGCGTCAGCGACCCGGCCTACGAGGTCGCCGACCTGCTCGAGCACGTCTCGGTCCGGCTGCCCCGCGTCCTGGACCCGGAGGCTCTCGTCCGCGCGGTCGGCCTCACCGACACCCAGGTGCGGCGCTGCGCGGAGTACCGCACCCGGTTCGCGGTGTTCTGGCTGCTGATGCTGCTGCCGGACGGCCGGGCGCACCACCGGAACCCGCCGGGCGCCCTCGCCGACCAGGCCGCGCACCTGCAGCACCTGCTGACCGGGACGCGCGGACATGGTCCAGGTGGCTGAGAAACGGGTACGGTCCGGTCATGGCGGCTGACACGGCGACCCGACCCTTCGGCATCGACTTCGGCGGCAGCGGCATCAAGGGCGCCCCCGTCGACCTCTCCACCGGCGAGTTCGCCGCCGAGCGCACTCGCATCGAGACCCCGTCGGGCGGCCATCCCCAGGACGTCGCCGAGGTCGTGTCCGAGCTGGTCGCCAAGGGCGCGGCGGACGGCGTCCCGGTGGGCATCACCGTGCCGGCGGTCGTGGTGCACGGCGTGGTGAAGTCTGCCGCCAACATCGACAAGTCGTGGATCTACACCGACGCCGAGACGATGTTCCAGGACAAGCTGCGCCGCGACGTGGTCGTCGTCAACGACGCCGACGCCGCCGGCCTGGCCGAGGTCCGCTACGGCGCCGCGCGCAACCAGGGCGGCCTGGTCGTGGTGACCACGCTCGGCACCGGCATCGGCACGGCGCTCGTGTACGACGGCGAGCTGGTGCCCAACGCCGAGCTCGGCCACATCGAGATCGACGGCAAGGACGCGGAGACCGTCGCGGCCAACAGCGTGCGGGAGAAGAAGGGGCTCAGCTGGGAGAAGTGGGCCGAACGGCTCACCACCTACTACCGGACCCTCGAGCGGCTGCTGTCCCCCGAGCTGTTCGTGGTCGGCGGCGGGGTCAGCAAGAACGCCGACAAGTTCCTGCCGCTGATCGACATCGAGACCCGGATCGTGCCCGCCACGCTGCGCAACACCGCGGGCATCGTCGGCGCCGCCGTGCTCGCCGCGGAGCACCACAAGTCCTGAGCGGCCGGTCGTCGCGGCGCCGGCTCAGCGCGTCCGCGGCCGGACCGCTCGTCCGCTCATCGCCAGCACGGCCTCGGTGCGGCTGCGGGCACCGAGCTCCTCGAGGATCGCGCGGACGTCGCGCTCGACCGTGCGGGCCGACATGTCCAGCTGCCGGGCGATCGCCTGGTCCTTCTGGCCGGTCGCGAGCAGCCGGGCCACCTCGATCTGCCGCTTCGAGAGCCCGGGCGACTCACCCGGCCCCAGCACCGGGGTGGACATCGCCCGGGTGCGCGCCCAGATCTCCAGCACCGGCACCACGAAGTCCATCCGGTCGGTGAGCCACGCGGTGGGCTCGCCGGCGGCGGTGTCCAGCCCCTCGACGAGCACCCGGGCCTCGTCGACGACGAGGGCGCGCAGGAACACCGGTCCGGTGCGGGTGGTGGGGTGGAGCGACGGCAGCAACGGGTTCGAGAGCAGCGTCGCCGGCCGCGTGATGAGGACCGTCTCCACGCCGCGGCGCTCGGACGCCTCGGTCAGCGCCGGTCCGGGGTCGTGGGGGTCGTAGTGCACCCGCGGCTGCATGTTCCAGACGGTGTGCCGCGCCGTGGGCTCGAGACGGGTGAGGCAGGCGGCGATCTCCGACATCCCGACCAGCCGCACCAGCTCGTCGCCGTGCGCGATCAGCGACGCGTCGACCAGCGCCTCCCGCACCGTGTCGGCCATCGTCCGCAGCTCGCGGACGTCCTCCGGCTCTCCCTCGTCGCTCGTCCCCCGCCAGCGGTCCACGGCGACAATCCTGTCAGAGGGGCCCTGAGGCCCGGACCCGGCCCGAGCCGGGACGGCAGGTCGCGTCCCCCGTCCGTGGCCTGCCGCCCGGTGGCTCCCGCATCGTGACCGAGCGGCTCGCCGCTGTCGCGCGAACTGCCGCGTGGGCCGGCCGGGGTGACGGCGACCCGCCACCGCGGAGCCCCGACGTCCCGCCCGGCGGGACAGCTCAGGTGCCGCGGCCGGTGCGGTCCTGGAGCCGCTCGATGTGCTCCGACGCCTCGGCCTTGGTCAGGTCCGGGCTGAGCCGCTCGCCGGCCTCGCGGGCCAGGGTGTCGAGGTAGCTGCGCTGGGCGCCGGTCATCGGCTCGTCGCCGGTCACCCAGTCGTCGGGGTCCTTCTCGGTCCCGCTCCCCTGGGTCGGCGCCGCAGCACCCAGCAGCCCGTCGTTCGAATGCGTGTTCGAATCAGTCATGCCCGGCGGTTACCCGCCTCGCGGGACCGCAAACCCCGGGTCAGGACGACCAGGGGAAGTCGATCCAGCGGTCGGTGCGACGCCACACGTAGTCCGCCTCGACCACCGTCGTCGGCTTCTCGTAGAGGACCGCCGAGCGCGCCACGGCGACGTGGCCCCGGCAGAAGTCGGTGACCAGCTCGAGCGTCTTGCCGGTGTCGGCGACGTCGTCGACCACGAGCACCGCCATGTCGACCAGCTCCGCGGTGTCCAGCAGCGGCGGCAGCATCACCGGCGCGTCCAGCGTGGTGCCCACGCCGGTGTAGAACTCCACGTTCATCGTGAACAGGTTCTTGCAGTCCAGCGCGTAGGCCAGGGACGCCGCCGGCACCAGCCCACCCCGGGCGATGCCGAGCACGATGTCCGGCGCGAAGCCGCTCCCCCGCACCTGCTCCCCCAGCTCGACGGCCGCCACGCCGTACCGTTCCCAGGTCAGCACCTCGCGCTCGCTCATGCGGCGAGTATCGACGAGGCACCACGGCCGGCACACCCCCGGGAGGTCCCATGACGCACCCGTACGTCGACCGGCTCGGCCTGCGCGCCCACCCGGAGGGCGGCTGGTTCACCGAGACCTGGCGCGCCGGCAGCGCGGTGGACACCGCGCGCGGGCGCAGGGCGACGGCCACCGGGATCCTCTACCTGCTGGACGCCGGGGAGCGCTCGGCGTGGCACCGGGTGGCCTCCGACGAGCTGTGGCTGCACCACACCGGGGGCCCGCTCGTGCTCCGGACCGGCGGCACCGGCGACCGGCCCGGCGAGGCCGTCGAGGTGCTGCTCGGCGGCGACGTGCTCGCGGGCGAGCGGCCCCAGGCGCTGGTCCCCGCAGGGTGCTGGCAGAGCGCGCAGCCGGCCACGGACGCGGCGGTGCTGGTGTCCTGCGTTGTCTCGCCGGGCTTCGACTACGAGGACTTCGAGCTGCTCGCGGACTGAGCGCAGGGGGTCAGCCCAGGACCACCGGCACGGTCAGGTCGTCGCGTGGCAGGTCGCCGTCGACCACCGAGGTCACGACGCTGGAGGACAGCACGAGGTCGCTGCGGTAGTTCGTGAGGAACGCCGTGTCGGCGGCGTCGCGGCCGGTGCTGATCCGCAGCAGCGACTGCCGCGGCGCGAGCCGGGTGGCGTCGACCGCCAGCCACGTGTCGCCGACCGCGGCCTCGACGACCGCGTGGAAGTCCATCGGGTCACAGCCCGGCGCGTAGACGGCGGCCAGCCGGGCCGGGACGTCGAGCGCCCGGAGCAGCGCGATCGTCAGGTGCGAGTAGTCGCGGCACACCCCGGCACCGCCGAGGAGCGTGTCGCTCGCCCCGTCGGTGACCGTGCTGCTGCCCGGCACGTAGTCGAGCCGGCTGGCCACCCACGCCGTCACGTCCTGGAGCAGCGCGTCCGGGTCGCGCCCGGCGCCGAACTGCTTGCGCGCGAACCCGAAGAGCCGGTCGGAGTCGGCGTACCGGCTCGGGCGGGTGTACGCGACGCGGTCCAGGTCGGTCACCGGCGTGGGGTCGGCGCGACCGGTCACCGTCGCGTCGTACGCCACGTCCAGGCGGCCGGAGACGCCCGACAGCAGGTGGATCCGGGTACCGTGCCCGTCCACCAGCTCGCGCACGTCGACCGGTTCGCCGTCGACGCTCACCACCAGCCGCTCGTCGACCTCGAGCCCGGGGAGCCGGGCCACGGCGACCTGGAGCTCGACCCACCCGTCGCCGGTGAGGTCGGCCTCGAGGTGGGCGGACACGGAGCGCTGCACGAGGGTCTCCTGGGGAGGATGTCGAGGCGTGGGAAGGATCTTGACTCGTGTGACTGGTGTCACTACGAAGGGCTGACGCATCGTCAACCTGCTCGGGAGCCCATCATGTCCCATCCGGTCCACCGACGGCTGGCCGCCATGGCCGCCGTCCTCCTGCTCGGCACCGGCCTGTCCACCCTCGCCGCCGGACCGGCCCAGGCGCGGCAGGCGACCGCGGCCGCCCGTCCGGCGCCCGTACGGAACGTGGTCGCGAACCTCTGGGAGTGGAACTGGCACTCCGTCGCCCAGGAGTGCAAGAACGTGCTCGGCCCGAACGGCTACAGCGGCGTCCAGGTGGCGCCGCCGCAGGACTCCGTCAAGCGGCAGCACCTCGGAGACGGCAGCGACACGGTCCTGCACCCGTGGTGGGAGGTCTACCAGGCCGTCGACTACAACCTCACCAGCCGGATGGGCGGCGAGGCCCAGTTCAGGTCGATGGTCTCCCAGTGCCGCCGTGCCGGGGTGAAGGTGTACGTCGACGCGGTCATCAACCACATGACCGGGCAGGGCGACACGTCCTACGCCGGCGTCAAGTACGAGCGCTACAGCTACGACGGCCTCTACGGGCCCTGGAACTTCCACAAGTACTCCGGGGACTGCCCGTCCAAGAGCGGCGGCATCGAGGACTTCAACAACCAGCAGCAGGTGTTCAACTGCGAGCTCGTCGGCCTGGCCGACCTGCGCACCGACACCAACGCGGTGCGGGGACGGGTCGCGGCCTACCTCAACAAGCTGATCGGCTACGGCGTCTCCGGGTTCCGGGTCGACGCCGCCAAGCACGTCGGGCAGACCGACCTCGACGCGATCTACGCCCGCTTGCACCGCACGAAGGACGGCACCCGTCCGTACTGGGCGCTCGAGGTCTTCGGCGGCGGCCCCGGCCGGCTGTCGCCGCAGGCGTTCACCCGCAGCGGCGCGGTCCTGGGGCTCGACGGCGTCAAGCAGCTGAAGAGCGCGTTCAAGAGCTACCCCACGGACGCCACCGGCAGCATCGCGACGCTGAAGGACTTCGGCGCCGGGTCCGGCCTCACGCCCAGCAGCAGGACGCTGTCGTTCGTGCAGAACCACGACACCGAGCGCAACGGCGACGCCCTGAGCTACAAGGACGGCGCCACCAACATCCTGGCCACGCAGTACCTCCTCGCGTCCGGCTACGGCCGCCCGCAGGTCTACGCGGCCTTCGAGTTCGCGGGCAACGACGACTCGCCGCCGGCCACCGCCGACGGCAGGATCACCGACACCACCTGCGGCAGCGGCTGGGCGTGCACCGACCGCGACAAGGGTGTCCTCGCCCTGGTCCGCTGGCACAACGCCGTGGGCACCGCACGCCAGGCGCACTGGCGTGACAACGGCGGCAACGTGATCGCGTTCAGCCGCGGCGACCGGGGCTGGGTGGCGCTGAACAACGACACCACCGCCCGCACGGTCCGGTGGCAGACCGGCCTGCCGGGCGGCCGCTACTGCGACGTCGTCTCGGGCGGGCGCTCCTGCTCGGGCACGGTCGTCCGGGTGAACCGCAGCGGCGTGGCCCGGGTGACCGTCCCGGCCAAGGGTGTGGTCGCGGTGCTGCGGGCGAGCCGGCGCTAGCTCTGCTCGCCGGGCAGCGGGCCCACCGTCTCGACGTACGCCTTCAGTGCGCGTTTCGGTGCGGCCCGCAGCCACGCCTCGACGAGGAGCTCGCGCACCTCGGTGTCGTCGGCCTCGGCCAGCCGGACGAGCACCGCGGGGTAGCCGTCGTAGTGCGGCACCGTGAAGTAGGCCCGCGGGTCCGCGGCCAGCAGCGCCTCCTTCTCGCCGAGGTCGGCCACCCCCACCATCAGCACGTCGCCGTACGGCGCGCCGGTCAGCTCGTCGAGGTGGTCGGCCATCTCGCCGCGCAGCCGCGCGAACAGCTTCTTGTTGACGCGCAGCGCCGGCGCACCGGCGTACGACGG
>DASTGV010000029.1:0-5251 GCA_035718765.1 Nocardioidaceae bacterium | reverse complement strand
TTCAACCAGCTCGTCTCGGAGGCCGCGCGGCTGCGCTACCGGTCGAACAACGGGTACTCGGCGCCGATGGTCGTCCGCGCTCCGTACGGCGGCTCGTTCGGCGTGAGCCGCGATCTGCTCGCCGAGTTCGGGCCCGAGCGGATCCGCGATGCGCCGCTCTCGGAGTCGGCGTTCGTCGGCGCGGGCATCGGCGCCGCGCTGAACGGGATGCGGCCGATCGTCGAGGTCATGACGGTCAACTTCAGCCTGCTCGCGCTCGACCAGATCCTCAACAACGCGGCGACCCTGCTGCACATGTCCGGAGGGCAGGTCCCGGTCCCGCTGGTGATCCGGATGACCACCGGGGCCGGTCGCCAGCTGGGCGCGCAGCACTCGCACAGCCTGGAGGGCTGGTACACGCACATCCCCGGCCTCAAGGTGCTCACCCCGGCGACCGTCGAGGACGCCCGCGGCATGCTCTGGCCGGCGCTCCAGGACCCCGACCCGGTGCTGGTCTTCGAGCACGGCTCGCTCTACAACGCCCCCGGGTCGCTGCCCGAGCACCCCGCGCCGGTCGACATCCGGCGGGCCGTCGTACGCAGGCCGGGGCGGGACGTCACGCTCATCAGCTACGGCGGGTCGCTGGCCAAGACGCTGGCCGCGGCCGAGGAGCTGGCCGCCGACGGCGTCGACGCGGAGGTCGTGGACCTGCGGGTGCTGCGGCCGCTGGACGACGAGACGGTCGTCGGGTCCGTACGTCGCACCCACCGCGCCGTGGTCGTCGACGAGGGCTGGCGCACCATGAGCCTGTCGGCGGAGATCACCACCCGGCTGGTGGAGCAGTGCTTCTTCGACCTCGACGCGCCCGTGGAGCGGGTCTGCTCCGCGGAGGTGCCGATGCCCTACGCCGAGCACCTGGAGCAGGCCGCCCTCCCGCAGGTGCCCACGATCGTCGCCGCCGCGCGCAGGACGGTCCGCGGATGAGCGACTTCACGATGCCGTCGCTCGGTGCGGACATGGAGTCCGGCACGCTGCTCGAGTGGCTGAAGCGGCCCGGCCAGCCCGTGCATCGGGGCGAGGCGCTGGCGGTCGTGGACACCGACAAGGCGGCGATCGAGATCGAGTCCTTCCAGGACGGGGTCCTGGACACGGTGCTGGTCGAGCCGGGCACCCGGGTCGCGGTCGGCACCCCGCTGGCCACCCTGCGGGCGGCCGGTGAACCGGCCACCCGGACCCCGGTCGCAGCCGTGCCGGCGCCCGCGGGGCACCCGCACCGGCCGCACCCGCCGGGCCCGCCCCTGCGGCACCATGCCGCCGAGCTCGGGGTGAGGCTCGAGGACGTGACCGGCACCGGCCCCGGCGGCGAGGTCACCCGCCACGACGTCGAGGCGGCGGCCGCCCGGGCCACCGAGCGGGAGGCGGTCCCCTCGGACGGGTACCGGCCGCGCGTCTCGCCGTACGCCCGCCGGCTCGCCGGCGAGCTCGGTGTCGACCTCGCCGGGGTGACCGGGACCGGGCCGGGCGGCGCGGTGCGCGCCGAGGACGTCCGGGCCATCGCCCCGGAGCCTGCGACGACGACACCGGCGACGACACCCTCGCGGGCACCGTCGTCGGACCGCGCCGTCGTCGCCGCGCGGATGAGCCGGTCCAAGCGGGAGATCCCGCACTACTACGTGGGCACCACGGTCGACCTGCACGCGCTGACGACCTGGCTGACGCGGACCAACCGGGAGCGGTCGGTCGCCGACCGCATCGTGCCCGCGGCGGCGCTGCTGCGGGCCACCGCGCTGGCGGCGCGGAGGATGCCGCAGCTCAACGGCTTCTGGACCGACGACGCGTTCGTGCCCGGCGACGGCGTGCACCTCGGGGTCGCGGTGTCGGTGCGCAAGGGGGCGCTGGTGGCGCCCGCGCTGCACGGCGCCGACGACCTGGCGCTGCCCGACCTGATGCACGCGCTGCGCGACCTGGTCCAGCGGGCCCGGGCCGGGCGGCTCACCCGCACCGAGCTCACCGAGCCGACGCTGACCGTGACCGACCTCGGCGACCAGGGCGTCGAGGAGGTCATCGGCGTGATCCAGCCCCCACAGGTCGCCCTGGTCGGCATCGGCCGGGTGGTCGAGCGCCCCTGGGCCGTCGACGGGCTGCTGGGCGTCCGCCCGGTCGTCCGGGTGACCCTCTCCGGGGACCACCGGGCCACCGACGGGTACACCGGCGCCCGCTTCCTCGCCACCGTGGACGAGCTGCTGCAGAGACCGGAGGAGCTATGACGATGACCGAGACCGAGGCCCGCGACCTCGTCGTGAGGGAGATCCGGCGGATCGTCCCGGACGCCGAGTTCGAGGACCTCGCGCCCGACGCCGACCTGCGCCGAACCTTCGAGCTCGACTCCCTGGACTTCCTGGGGTTCGTGGAGATGCTCGCCAAGGACGCGGCCATCCGCATCGACGAGGAGGACTACCCCGAGCTCGCGACGATGACGTCCTGCCAGCGGCTGCTCTCCTCCCGCACGGCCACCCCGCCCACGAGCTGACCGCGCGATGCCACGGTCGCGGGACCTGCTCCAGCGCTTCCGGCTCGCGGGCACACCGGGGTCGGCCGCGGCACCGGGCGTGCCCGCCGACCGCGTGGCCGAGCTCTCCGCGGAGCTCGACCCGTTGCTCGCCCGCCTCGACGACACCTGCGCCGAGGCCGACCGCGTCCGGGCCGAGGCCGCGGAGGAGGCACAGCGACGCAGGCACCGGGCCGAGGAGCAGGCGCGCGCCGACGTGGCCGCGGCGCACAGCGAGGCCGACGCCGAGCGGGCCGACGCCGCGGCCCGCGTCCGCCGGCACGCCGACGAGGAGCGCGAGCGGATGCTCGCGGAGGCGGAGCGGGAGGCCGCGCGGATCGGCCACCGGGCCGACGGCCGGATGCCCGAGTACGTCGACCGGGTCCTCGCCGAGGTGCGCGCCACGGTGCTGACCGGTCAGGGACCGCCCGGAGACCGACCGTGAGCGCCTCGTGGGTCGGGGGCACCGTCCGCGCCCGCGCCCTGGCGCGCCGCCGCCTCGGGGCCGCCGGGGCGCGGGCACTCGCCACGACCGGCGACCTCGCGGACGCCCGCGCCGCGCTCGCCCGGACCCCGTACGCCGGCCGCACCATGGCGGACCCGGGCGGCCTCGCCGGCCTGGCCGGACTGCAGCACCAGGTCGCGGCAACGCTCCTGTGGCACCTTCGGGTGCTCGCCGGCTGGCTGCCCCGGGACGGCGCCCAGGCGATGCGGGTGCTGGCCGGCGGTTTCGATGCCGCCAACCTCGACGAGCACCTCCGCCACCTGGACGGCCGGCCGGCCGGTCCGACGTACCGGCTCGGCACCCTGCAGACCGCCTGGACCCGGCTCGCCGCCACCACCGGGCCGGAGCAGGTGCGCCAGGTGCTCAGCGCCTCCCTGTGGGGCGACCCGGGTGCGTCGGACCCGTGGTCGGTGCACATGGGGCTGCGGCTCGGCTGGGCCCAGCGGGTCGTCGACGGCGTCCCCGGCGCGGATCACTGGGCCCGCGGCGCGGCCGCGCTGCTGCTCCTGCGCGAGGCGTTCCTGTCCGGGCGCCGGCCCCCCGACCGGCTCGCGGCCCGGTCCGCGGACCTGCTCGGCGCCGGGTTCGTCCAGGCCCTGGCCGGACCCGCCCGCAGCCCGGCCGAGCTGGCGCCCCTGCTTCCGGCCGACGCGCGCTGGGCGGTCGAGGACGTGGACGACCCGCAGGACCTGTGGCGCGCGGAGGTGGCCTGGTGGCACCGGGTCGAGCGGGACGCGTTCGGCATGCTGCGCACGCCGTCGTTCTCGTCCACGCCGGTGATCGGAGCGGTGGCGGTGCTGGCCGTCGACGCCTGGCGGGTGCGCGCAGCGCTCGGCACGGCGGCGCGCGGCGCGGCCGCCCTGGAGGTCTTCGATGCCCTGGTCTGAAGGCGTGCAGCCGCTGCGGATGCAGCGCGTCGCGGTGGTGGCCCCGGCCCGCCACGAGCGCGACGTCCTGGTCCGCCTGGCCGACGCGGGTGTCGCCGAGCTCGACCGGCCGGAGGTCCGCGACCAGGCCGCGGGTGGGGCAGCCGGGCCGGCGACCGCGCTGCTCCTCCAGCTCCCGGACACCGCCGCGCTGCAGCCGCGGTTGGCGGCCACCGCCCCTGACCTGGCCGGGCTGGTCGCCGCCGGCCGTGCCGACCTCGTTGCCGGTGAGGCCCAGCTGGAGACCTACCTGGCCGTGGCGGTGCGCCGGCGCCAGGTGACCGGGTGGGCCGGGTGGGTGCCGTCGGCCGAGCTCGACGCGCTGGCCGGCACCCTGGCGGGGGTCGGCGGCGGCGTCGTACCGCTCCCCCTGCCGCGCGGGCTCGACCCGCCCACGATGCTCCGGCCCGGCGGGCAGGTGCGCCGCTCGATGACACCGCTCGTCGAGACCTACGCGACCGTGCCCTACCGCGATGTCGACCCGACGCTGCTCGCGGGCCTGGCCTACGTGCTGATGTTCGGGATGATGTTCGGCGACGTCGGCCACGGCGCCCTGCTGGTGCTCGCCGGTATCGCGCTCGGCCTCGGCCGGCCGCGTCGGTGGGCCCGGTTCCGCAGGGTGTGGCCGTTCGTCGTCGGTGCCGGCACGGCGGCCGCGTTCTTCGGCCTGCTGTACGGCGAGTTCTTCGGCCCCACCGGCGTCGTACCGGTGCTGTGGCTGTCCCCGCTCGAGGAGCCGGTCACCCTGCTCACCGCGGCGCTCGGCGTGGGCGCGGTGCTGCTGGCCGGGGCCTACACGGTCGGGGCGGTCAACCGGTGGCGCGAGGGCGGCTGGCCGCACGCGCTGGTGGCCGCCTCCGGGATCGCCGGCGCCACCCTGTTCGCGGGGCTCGGGCTGGTGCTTCTGGGGGTCGACGCGGACCTGCACTGGCTGGTGGTCCTGGGGGTCGTCACGGCGCTCGGCGGGGTGGCGCTGGCCTACGTCGGGTTCATCGCCAACGCCGGGGGCAGCGCGGCGGGCCTCACGCAGGCGACGGTCGAGCTGTTCGACATGGTGCTGCGGCTCGGGACCAACGTGGTGTCCTTCGCCCGGCTCGCGGCGTTCGGCCTGACCCACGCCGCCCTCGGGCTCGTCGTCTGGGAGGCGACGGTCGCCCTGTGGGGCCGCGGGGGCGGCTGGCTGCTCGCGGCGGTCACCGTCTTCCTGCTCGGCAACGCGGTCGCGTTCACCCTCGAGGCGCTGGTGGCCGGCGTCCAGGCGCTGCGGCTGGAGTACTACGAGCTGTTCTCCCG
>DASTGV010000028.1:0-3283 GCA_035718765.1 Nocardioidaceae bacterium | reverse complement strand
TCCCCTGCCGAGGGGAGGTGAGGGCGATGCCGGTGCTCGAGTACCTGGTCGTGGCGACGGCCCTCGTGCTGATGCCGTGGCTGGCCGCCCGCCTGCTCGCCGACGGCCCGGACCTGCCGGACCCGCGGGCGACGTTCGAGGCGGCCCGCGCCCGGCACACCCGCCGCGTGCTCACGGCCGCACTGCTGCGGCACGGCGACGTGGGCCTGCCCGTGCTCGCGGGGACCACGGGACCGTCGCGGACGGTCGGCCGCGTCGTACCCCTGCGGGAGGTGGTCGGCTCGGTGGACCGTGGCCGGCACCCGTTCGACCGCTGCTTCGACCCGACCGACGACACGGCGTGGGCGAGGTTCGCGGGCGTCCTGGCGGCGCGCAACGCCGGGCTCGAGCTCCCGCCGGTGCTGCTGCACCAGGGGCGCGACGGCTACTACGTGGTGGACGGCCACCACCGGGTCGCGGTCGCCCGGGCGCTCGGGGACACGGAGATCCGGGCCGAGGTCGCCGTCGACCCGTCACTTGGTGCGTGACATGCCGGTGAGAGTGCCTACCAGCTGACGGGTCGGCGAGTCAGACGTTGAAGCCGAGCGCCCGCAGCATCTCGCGGCCGTCGTCGGTGATCTTGTCCGGACCCCACGGCGGCATCCAGACCCAGTTGATCGTCACGTCGTTGACCAGGCCCTCGAGCGCCTGCTCGGTCTGGTCGGTGATCACGTCGGTGAGCGGGCAGGCCGCCGACGTCAGCGTCATGTCGAGCACGACGTCCTTGGTGGTCTCGTCCAGGTGCACGTCGTAGACCAGGCCGAGGTCGACGACGTTGATGCCGAGCTCGGGGTCGACGACGTCCTTCATCGCCTCGGTGACCTCGTCCTTGGTCAGCGTGGCGGTGCCGCCGGCGGTGTCCGCGGCGAGGTCGACCGGGGGCAGGTCGGTGTGGTCGGGCGTGTGGGTCATCGGGACTCCTCGCTAGCAACAGGGCTGGCAACAGGGCTGGCAACCGGGCCGGCCGCGACGATCTGCGACGTCGCGTCCTTCCAGGCCATCCAGGACAGCAGGGCGCACTTCACGCGCGCCGGGAACTTGGCGACGCCGGCGAAGGCGATGCCGTCCTCCAGCACCTCCTCGTCGGGCTCGACGCCGCCGCGACCCTGCATCAGGGTCAGGAAGCTCTCGTGCACGGCGAGCGCCTCGTGCAGCGGCTTGCCGATCACCAGGTCGGTCATCACCGACGTCGCGGCCTGGCTGATCGAGCAGCCCTCCGCGTCGTACGACACGTCCTCGACGACGGCGTCGTCACCCTCGCCGGACAGGTGAACCCGCATCGTCACCTCGTCGCCGCAGGTGGGGTTCACGTGGTGCACCTCGGCCTCGTACGGCTCGCGCAGGCCCTTGTGGTGCGGGTTCTTGTAGTGGTCCAGGATGATCTCCTGGTACAGAGCGTCGAGATCCACGTCAGCCCACCTTGAAGTACTTCTTGGCGTACTCCAACCCCTCGACCAGCGCGTCGATCTCGGCCGGTGTGGTGTACAGGTACGACGACATCCGGGTCGAGCTCTGCACCCCGAACCGCTTGTGCGCCGGCTTCGCGCAGTGGTGCCCGGCGCGTACGGCGATCCCGCGGCTGTCGAGCACCTGGCTCACGTCGTGCGGGTGGATGCCGTCGATCTCGAAGGAGATGGCGCCGCCGCGCAGGGACGCGTCCTGGGGTCCGAGCACGGTCAGCCCGGACACGGTCGCGAGCCCCTCCAGCGCGTAGCGGGTGATCGCCTCCTCGTGGGCCCGGACGTTCTCCATCCCGAGCGCGGCGAGGTAGTCGACGGCGGCGCCGAGACCCACGGCCTCGACGATCGGCGGGGTGCCGGCCTCGAACCGGTGCGGGATCCCGGCGTACGTCGACCGCTCCATCGACACGGTGGCGATCATCTCGCCGCCGCCCAGGAACGGGGGCAGCTGCTCCAGCAGCTCACGGCGGCCCCAGAGCACGCCGATGCCCGTCGGGCCGGTGACCTTGTGGCCGGTGAACGCCAGGAAGTCGACGCCGGCGGCCTGCACGTCGACCGGCATCTGCGGCACGGCCTGCGCGGCGTCGACGAGCACCACGGCACCCACCTCGTGGGCGCGGCGGGCGATCTCGGCGACCGGGTTGACGGTGCCCAGCATGTTCGACACCCAGGTCAGCGCCACCACCTTGGTGCGCTCGGTGATCAGCTCGTCGATGTTCGACAGGTCGAGCCGGCCCTCGTCGGTGATCCCGAACCAGCGCAGCGTCGCGCCCGTGCGCTCGGTGAGCAGCTGCCAGGGGACGATGTTGGAGTGGTGCTCCATCTCGGTGATCAGCACCTCGTCGCCCTCGCGGACGCCGAGCGGGCCCTTGGCCCAGGCCATGGTGTTCGCGACCAGGTTGATGGCCTCGGAGGCGTTCTTGGTGAAGATCACCTCGTCGCGCGACGGCGCGTTGAGGAACGCCGCGACCTTGTCCCGGCCGCCCTCGAAGCCCGCGGTGGACTCCGCACCGAGCTGGTGCATCGCCCGCGCGACGTTCGCGTTGTGCCGTTCGAGGTGGTCGACCATCGCGTCGATCACGACCTGCGGCTTCTGCGAGGTGTTCGCGCTGTCCAGGTAGACCAGCGGGTGGCCGTCCGCGAGCGTGCGCTGCAGGATCGGGAAGTCGGCGCGGACCAGGTCGAGACCGTCCAGCAGCCCCGGCAGTGCCGCGGTGAGCGTCATGCCCGTTCCTTCCGTCGTGGTGTTGGTGTCGCAGGTCAGGCGCTGGCCTTGACGTACTTGTCGTAGCCGTTGGCCTCGAGCTCCTCGGCGAGCTCCGGGCCGCCCTCCTCGGCGATCCGGCCGTCGACGAAGACGTGCACGAAGTCCGGCGTGATGTAGCGCAGGATCCGGGTGTAGTGCGTGATCAGCAGGACCCCGCGGTCACCCTTGGCCTTGTAGCGGTTGACGCCCTCGGAGACGACCTTGAGCGCGTCGATGTCGAGGCCGGAGTCCGTCTCGTCGAGCACGGCGACCTTCGGCTCGAGCAGCTCGAGCTGGAGGATCTCGTGGCGCTTCTTCTCGCCGCCGGAGAAGCCCTCGTTGACCGACCGGGTCGCGAAGGCCGGGTCCATCTTCATGGCCTCCATCGCGGCGCTGACGTCCTTGACCCAGGTGCGCAGCTTGGGGGCCTCGCCGTCGATGGCGGTCTTCGCGGTGCGCAGGAAGTTCGACACCGAGACGCCGGGCACCTCCACGGGGTACTGCATCGCCAGGAACAACCCGGCGCGGGCGCGCTCGT
>DASTGV010000027.1:0-7347 GCA_035718765.1 Nocardioidaceae bacterium | reverse complement strand
GGGCACTCCACACCCGCCTTCGCCGCGTACTGCGCGCTGACGAACGCCCTGGACGTCCTCACCAAGCTGGCGCTGCCCGTGGTGGCCGTGGGCACCTTCGCGATGCTGTCCCTGCACGTGCCGGCCGTGCTCTGGACGGTTGCCGGCGGCTGCGCCGTGGCGGCGGTGCTGATCCTGGCGGTCCCGGTGTGGGTGCTCCGCCGTGACCCTCGCCACACGTCGGGTGAGGCGGGGTGGCGGGCCAGGATGCGGTCCTCGGTCCGGGACTCGGCCGACCGCGTGCGCGAGCTGCTCGCGCGGGGGTGGGCCACGATGGTGCCGGCCAGCGTGGGCTACGTCGTCACGCAGGTCCTGCTCCTCGTCGTCTGCCTTCGGGTCGTCGGCCTCGAGCCGGCCTTCACGGTGGTCCTGATGGCGGCCGCGATCGAACGGCTCGGCACGCTCGTACCGCTCACCCCCGGCGGCACCGGCGTCGCGGAGATCGGCACGATCGCCTGGCTGGTCGCGGCCGGCCTGGACCCGGTCGGAGTGGTGGCCGGCGTGCTCCTGTACCGCGTGTTCCTGATCGTCCTCGACATCCCGGTCGGCGGCGTGCTGCTCGCGGCCTGGGCCTGGGCGCACCGGCCCCTGGTGAGGACCGCGGCATGAGGATCCTGCACCTGAGCGACCACTACGCACCCGTCCTGGGCGGGATCGAGACCCATGTCGCCGCCCTCGCCCGGCAGCAGGCGCTCCGCGGGGACCGGGTGACCGTCCTGACGTCCACGCCGGCGACGGCGGACGGGCGGCACTGCGACGACGCCGGCCCGGTGACCGTACGACGCGTGGGCTCCGTGCGCGCCGGCCTGGCCACGGACGTCACGACCTACGACCTGGTGCACGTGCACGTCTCCGTGGTCGCCCCGTTCTCGGCCCCGGTGGCCGCCGTCCTCGCGCGTCGCGGGGTGCCCACGGTCGTCACGGTGCACTCCCTCTGGGGCGGCATGGGCCCGGTCCCTGGTGTGGCTGCCGGCCTGGTCGGACTCCGGAGCGCGCCGGTGAGCTGGACGGCGGTCAGCCTGGTCGCGGCGGAGCAGCTGCGGGCGCAGCTGCCGCCCGGGACGGCCGTCGAGGTGCTGCCGAACGCCGTCGACGTGCCCGCCCGACGCTCCACCCCCGAGCGTCCGCCCGGAGAGGCGGTCCGGCTGGTGAGCACGATGCGGCTGGCGCGGCGCAAGCGCCCGATGCCCCTGCTGCGCATGTTCGACGGTGTCCGCCGTGCGGTCGACCGGCCGGTCCGGCTCACGGTCGTCGGCGACGGCCCGCTCCGCGACGGCTTCGAGCGGCGCGTGCGCCGGGCCGGTCTCCAGGACCTGGTCACGGTCACGGGGCGGGTCGAGCCCCTCGAGGTGCACCGGGCGCTGGCGGAGTCGGACGTCTACGTCGCCCCGGCGGTGCTGGAGTCCTTCGGGCTGGCCGCGCTCGAGGCGCGGTCCGTCGGGCTCCCCGTCGTGGGGCATGCCGCCAGCGGGATGGCGGACTTCATCGACCACGGGGTCGACGGTCTGCTGTGCGCGGACGACCGGGCGATGGTCGGCGCGCTCGTCGACCTCGTGGCCTCACCGGCGCTCTGCCGCCGGATCGCCGAGCACAACCGGGTGGTCTCGCCGGCCATGACCTGGGAGCACACGCTCCGCTGCCACGAGGCGGCGTACGCACGAGCGGTCGCGCTGACCCGGCACTCGCGCGGGTCCTTCGTCGGGCTGGGGGAGCGGTGAGCGCCGTGGCCGGGGTCCGCCGGGACACCTTCACCCTCGTCTCCTTCCATGCCCACCCCGACGACGAGTCGCTGCTGACCGGCGGCACCCTCGCGCTCGCCGCCGCGGCGGGTCACCGGGTCGTGCTGGTGGTCGCCACCGAGGGCGGGCGAGGACTGGCCGGCCCGAGGGACGGCAGCGGCGCCATGCTGTCCCGGGTCCGGATGGCCGAGCTCGACCGGGCGGCGTCGGCGCTCGGCTGCGCGCGGGTGGTCTCCCTCGGGTACGCCGACTCGGGTCTGCGTCCCGCACCGGCGGACGGCGACGCGTTCGTGCACGCCGACGTGGACGAGGCGGCCCACCGGCTCGCCGAGGTGCTCCGGGAGGAGCGGGCCGACGTACTGACCGTGTACGACCGCAACGGGGGCTACGGACACCCGGACCACGTCCAGGTGCACCGGGTCGGGGTCGCGGCGGCCCGGCTGGCCGGGACGCCGGTGGTGCTCGAGGCCACGGTCCCCGCGCGGGCGTTCCGGATGCTGCTGGCCGGGCTGCGGTTGCTCGGGCACCCGGTCGGCCGCTCCGCGCCGCTGGGCACGCACCAGGTGTTCGCCGACCCCGGTCGCATCACGCACCGGGTGCGGGTCACGGGCGTGCTGCGCGCGAAGCGGGCCGCGATGGCCGCCCACGGCAGCCAGCGGCGCGGCGACGGCACCGTGCGGCTCCTCGACCACGTGCTCCGGCTCCCACTGCCCTTGTTCGGACTGGTGTTCGGGCACGAGTGGTTCGTGGAGCGCGGCCGCATCCCGCACGGGAAGGAGGGCGATGTCTTCGCCAGCTTGCGCGGCTAGGGCGTCGAGGCCGACATGAGCGGCTCACGTGTCTGGACCCACGTCTGGTCCGTGGTCGCTGCCTGCGGCGTGGGCCTGGCCATGCTCGCGTGGTCGCCGGCCCTCGCCGTGGTCGCCGTGCTGCTGCTGACCTTCGGCACCGGTCTGGTGCTGCTCGTCCTGTGGGGAGCCACCGACCGGCTCCAGCCGGACGGTCGCATCCCGTGGCGACGGCTCACCCCGCACGCCCTGGGGGGTGGGGCCGGCCTCGTCACGTTCTTCGTGCTGGCGGGGACGTCGCCCCCGCTGGCCCTGCTGTGCCTGCTGCTCTGTGTCCTCACGACGCCACGGGTGCTCCGGCGGATCGGGGGTGGCTCCGCGCCGCGTCCGTCGCGCCCGACCCCGCCCGTGCGCGAGGAGGTGGCCGGGACCGTGCTCCCGCCGGACCCTCGGTACACGCTGGCCGAGCTGGACGACGACGCCCTCTGCCGGCTGTGGCGGTACACCTACTGGCAGCTGGACCTCCAGACGACCGAGGCCGGCGTCCTCGAGCTGGTCGCGCTGCGTCAGGCGTGCCTGGACGAGCTCGAGCGACGGGACCCGTCCGCCCTGCGGGCCTGGTTGTTCTCCGGCGCACGCGCGTCGGGTGGGGCCGAGCGGTTCTGGCCGCACGGCGGAGACTCCGGGGGCACCGATGCGGCCTGACGACCTTCGCTGGGTGGCCCGGGTGTGGGTCGTGGTGGTCCTGTTCGCGCTGGTCACCGCGGCGCGCTCCGTCCAGGTCGGCATCGGCGTGCGCGACCCGCACGGCGAGATCTTCGTGAGCCGCGTCGCGCTCTCCCTCGGCCTGCTGGGGCTGCTCGCCGTGGGAGAGGCCGCCGTGCGGTCGGGGCGGGCCGGCCTGCGCCCGCGCACGGTGCTGGAGGCGCTCCGGCGGCGCTGGACCCGGCGCCGGCTGACACTCGTCCTCACCGGTCTGCTGGCCTACCACCTGGTCTACTTCTGCTACCACAACCTCAAGAGCTGGGACGTGTTCCGGCAGCCGCACGACACGATGCTGCTGCAGTGGGACCGCTGGCTGTTCCTGGGGCACAGCCCGGCCGTCCTGCTCCACGACCTGCTCGGCCAGCACGTCGCGGCGTACGTCCTGATGGTGGTCTACGAGTCGTTCTCCACCCTGGTCTCGATCACCGTGGTCGCGGCGATCGCGCTGACCGACAGGGTCAGGGACGGCTACGTGTTCCTCGCCTCCGCGATCTGGGTCTGGATCCTGGGAGTCGGCAGCTACTACCTGATCCCGTCGCTGGGCCCGTTCCACTCGGCGCCGGCCGAGTTCGCCGGTCTGCCGCACACGATGATCCAGGACACCCAGGCGAGGTACCTGGGGCAGCGTGCCTATCTGCTCGCGCATCCCGCCGCCTCCGACGCCTTCGCGCAGATCTCGGCGTTCGCGAGCCTGCACGTGGCCGTCACCTGCCTGATCCTCCTGACGGCGCGCTACTACGGGCTGCGTCGGACGAGCATCGCGCTGACGGTCTTCCTGGCGGGGACGATCGTGGCTACGGTCTACCTGGGCTGGCACTTCGCCGTCGACGACGTGGCGGGACTGCTGATCGCGTACGTCGCGTTCAGCATCGGCCGGCTGATGGTCTACCCGCGCGGCCGCCCCCTCGACCACCGGGCCGCCACGGAGCGCCAGGACCTCCAGAAGCGCCTCAGGCGTCCCGGGCCGTCCGTCACCACGGCGGTGGACCGGTGACCCCTTCGCACCCCTTCCCCTCCTCGACCCCGGAACCGACGATGTACCAACCCCGTTCCCCCTCAGCCGGGCCTCTCCGGCCGATCCTGGTCGTGATGGCCGCCGTGGCCGCCCTGGCGCTCGTGGTCCGGACCGTCATCGAGCTCAACAGCGGGGGCCTGTCGGGCATGGTGGGCTACGACCAGGGCGTCTACTACTCGGCGTCCGAGGCGGTCACCTGGGGCCTGCTGCCCTACCGTGACTTCCTCTTCCTCCACCCGCCTGGGGTCCTCGTGGCCCTGGCCCCCGTGGGCCTCGTCGGCCGGCTGACGCGGGACTCACTGGGACTCGAGCTGTCGCGCGTCCTCGTCGTCCTCGTCGGGTCGCTCAACGCTGCCCTGGTCGCGGCGTCCGCTCGTCGTCTGGGCTGGTTCGCGGCCGTCGTCGCCGGCACCTTCTACGCGCTCTGGCCGCCGGTCGCGATGGCCGAGACGCAGCCACGTCTGGAGCCGTTCGTCAGCCTCGGGCTGCTCGTGGCGCTGGCCGTGCTCGCGAGCAGGTCCGGCAGGGTCCCCCGCGCCGGGCTCGTGCTGGCGGGCTGCGCCCTCGGGTTCGCGGTCACCGTGAAGATCTGGGCCGTCGTGCCGGTCCTGGTGATCCTGGCGGCGGTCCTCCTCCGGCTCGGACCCCGCGCGCTCGTACGCGTGGCCGCGCCACTGGTCGCCACCGCGACTGTGATCTGCCTGCCGTTCTTCGCCGCGGCTCCCTCCGGGATGTTCCGGATGGTGGTGCACGACCAGCTGGTCCGCGGTCGCATGACGACCCCGTTGCACGCGCGGCTGGCCGGCATGTTCGGTCTGACGATGCACGTCGGGCAGCGGTCGGGCGTGCATGCTCCGCTGGTTCCGGTCCTGGTGGTCGTCGCGGTCGGGTTGCCGCTCGTCTGGGCCATGCTTCCCGTGGCGCGCCTTGCGGTGGTGCTCTTCCTGACCCAGGCGGCGGTGCTGCTCGCGAGCCCGTCGTTCTTCGCCTTCTACGCCGCCTACCTCGGCCCGGCTCTCGCCCTCTGCGTGGGGGCCGGCGCCGTGGCGGTCGCCAGGCTGCCGCACCCGCGCCGGGCCCGCGAGCCGTGGCGCGGGCTCGGCGTACCGCAGACGACGGGAGCCCTCGTGGCTCTGGTGGCCGTCGCCGTGCTCGCCTCGGTCGCGAGGACGGACGCGTTCACCCGGGTGGGGCACTCCCTGCCGGTGGCCGCGCTGCGAGGCGCGGTCGCCCACGCCCGTTGCGTCACGACCGACTCGGTCGGCTCCCTGGCGCTGCTGGACGTGCTCGGACGGGACCTGAGCCACCGGTGTCCGATGATGATCGACTTCAGCGGGCTCACGCACGACCGGGACGCCGCCGTGCTGGCCGACGGGATGCAGGCGCCCCGGCGCGCGGACCTGCGCTGGCAGCACGACGTGAACGCCTACCTGCGCTCGGGACAGGTGGTGGTCCTGGTCCGCCGCCACTTCGACGGCTTCGACTCGACCATCAACGCGTGGCTGCGCCGGTCGCCCGTGCTGGCCGGGACCGGCGGCTACCGCGCGTACGGCAAGCCCCCGACGTCGGGGTCGGGCACCGGTCACGGCTCCGTGACCGGCGCCTCGCACACCGGTGCGCGTCACCATCGGTCAGGTGGCGTGAAGCCGTCCTGACCGGTCGACCCGCACCGGAGCCGGGTCAGGCGGCGGTGGTGTCCTCGGTACGACGGGCGGGCCGGCCGATCTCGAGCACGGCGGCCTGCGCCTTGGCGCCGAGGTCGTTCGGCAGCGAGAGCCGGATGACCTTCTTCCACGCCGAGGCGACCTGGCGGGGCAGCGACCCGGTCGTGTAGCTGAGGCCGTACTTGTCGAACAGCGCGCGCACCTGCGGGGCGATCTCGGCGTACCGGTTGCTCGGCAGGTCGGGGAACAGGTGGTGCTCGATCTGGTGCGAGAGGTTGCCGGTCATGAAGTGCATCGCCTTGCTGCCGCTGATGTTCGCGGAGCCGAGCATCTGGCGGAGGTACCACTCGCCGCGGGTCTCGCCGTTGATCGAGCGGCGCTCGAAGGTCTCGACGCCCTCGGGGAAGTGGCCGCACATGATCACCGAGTTGGTCCACAGGTTGCGGACCAGGTTGGCGGTCGCGTTCGCGCCGAGCGTGGTCACCGCGGACGGCCCGGAGAGGATCGGGTGGATGACGTAGTCCTTGGTCATCTGCTGACGGATCTTCTTCAGCGTCACCTTGGCCTTCGCCCGGAACTCGGGGGAGCTGCGGCGCTTCTTCGTCGCCAGGTTCTTGCCGAGCTCGAGGTCGTAGGCCGCGATGCCGTACTCGAAGAAGCAGGCGTTGAGGAAGTTCCACAGCGGCTGGGCGAGGTAGAGCGGCACCCACCGCTGGTCCTCGTCGACGCGCATGATGCCGTAGCCGAGGTCGTTGTCCTTGCCGATCACGTTCGTGTAGGTGTGGTGCAGCTCGTTGTGCGAGTGCTTCCACTGCTCCGACGGCGACGCGTTGTCCCACTCCCAGGTGGTCGAGTGGATCTTCGGGTCACGCATCCAGTCCCACTGGCCGTGCATGACGTTGTGGCCGATCTCCATGTTCTCGATGATCTTCGCGATCGCGAGGCCGGCGGTGCCGACGACCCACGCCGGCGGGAACAGCGAGCCGAGGAGCACCGCGCGGCTGGCGAGCTCGAGCTTGCGCTGCGCGTCGATCACCCGACGGATGTACGCCGCGTCGCGCTCACCGCGGGAGTCGATGACGGACTGGCGGATCGCGTCGAGCTCGACGCCGATCTGCTCGATGTCCTCGGGGGTGAGGTGGGCGATCGGGTTGTTCTTCTTCTTCTGCAGGACGGTCATGGGACGTCTCCTTCGCTGGAGGGTGCGTGGTGGTCGGTGGTCCGTGGTCAGTGGTCGAGCTCGCAGCGGCCGGCGGCCGCCGAGATGCAGGTCTGCACCTTCACGCCGTCGCCGGGAGCGGCCGTGGTGACCTCGCCGGTCCGCAGGTCGCGGACCG
>DASTGV010000026.1:0-6570 GCA_035718765.1 Nocardioidaceae bacterium | reverse complement strand
CGCAGATCGTGCCGAAGGGCCCGGACCTGACCGGGTGGCTGACCCCGCACGGCCGGGAGGCGCTCGGTGGCCGGCCCTTCGGCGACGGCACGCCGCCCCCCGCCCCCCGCGAGGACGAGGTCGTGCCGGCGGAGCACCGGGCCGCGTAGGAGGGGCGGCTCCTGGGATCAGCCGACGGCGCGGGCGGCGGCCCGGCCCGCCTCTCGCCCGGAGAACAGGCAGCCGCCGAGGAAGGTGCCCTCCAGGGAGTTGTAGCCGTGCATCCCGCCGCCACCGAAGCCGCTGACCTCGCCCGCGGCGTACACACCGGGCAGCGGGTCGCCGCCGGACGTGAGCACGCGCCCGTCCAGGTCGGTCTCCAGGCCGCCGAGGGTCTTGCGGGTCAGCACGTGCAGGCGTACGGCGATCAGCGGACCGTTCGCCGGGTCGAGCATCTTGTGCGGGGAGGCGACCCGGACCAGCCGGTCGCCGCGGTAGGCGCGGGCGCTGCGCAGGGCCGCGATCTGCAGGTCCTTGGTGAAGGCGTTGTCCATCTCGCGGTCCCGGGTCTCCACCAGGTGCCGCAGGGACGCGAGGTCGATGAGACCGTCGCCGGTCAGCGCGTTCATGCCGGTGACCAGCTCGGGCAGCGTGTCCGCGACGACGAAGTCGGCGCCGTGCTGCTTGAACGCCTCGACCGGGCCCGGCGCGCCGGGGCGCACCCGGTTGAGCAGCAGCCGGATGTCCTTGTCGGTGAGGTCGGGGTTCTGCTCGGAGCCGGAGAGCGCGAACTCCTTCTCGATGATCTTCTGGGTGAGCACGAACCACGAGTAGTCGTGGCCGGTGGTACGCAGGTGCCTGAGCGTGCCGAGGGTGTCGAAGCCCGGGTAGTACGGCGCCGGCAGCCGCTTCCCGGTGGCGTCGAGCCACAGCGACGACGGACCGGGCAGCACCCGGATGCCGTGGTTCTCCCAGACCGGGTCCCAGTTCTGCAGGCCCTCGACGTAGTGCCACATCCGGTCGGGGTTGATGATCCGGCCACCGGCCTCGGCGGTGATCCCGAGCATGCGGCCGTCGACGTGGGCGGGCACGCCCGCGACCATCGTGCGGGGCGGCTCGCCCAGCCGCTCCGGCCAGGCCCGGCGGACCAGGTCGTGGTCGCCGCCGATGCCGCCGGAGGTGACGACCACCGCCTGGGCGGAGATCTCGAAGTCGCCCACCTCGACCCGCGAGCTCGGGCGTCCACGGTCCACCTGGCTGGGCTCGAGCACCGCCCCGCGGACGCCGGTCACCGTCCCGCCGGTGCTGACCAGGCCGTCGACGCGGTGCCGGAAGCGCAGCCGCACCCGTCCCTCGGCGACGGCCGCGCGGACCCGCCGCTCGAACGGCGCGACGATGCCGGGGCCGGTGCCCCAGGTGATGTGGAAGCGCGGGACCGAGTTGCCGTGCCCCTCGGCGCGGCCGTCCCCGCGCTCGGCCCAGCCCACCACGGGGAACAGCCGGTGTCCCATCGCGTGCAGCCACGCCCTCTTCTCGCCGGCCGCGAAGTCGACGTACGCCTCGGCCCACGCGCGCGGCCAGTAGTCCTCGGGGCGGTCGAACTGCGCGCTCCCGAACCAGTCCTGCCGGGCGAGCTCCAGCGAGTCCTTGATGCCCATCCGGCGCTGCTCGGGGCTGTCCACCAGGAACAGCCCGCCGAACGACCAGAACGCCTGCCCGCCCAGGCTCTGCTCGCCCTCCTGGTCCACCAGCACCACGCTCCGGCCGGCGTCGGCGAGCTCCGCGGTGGCTACCAGGCCGGCGAGGCCGGCACCCACGACAACGACGTCAGCTTCCATGCGGAGCAGTCTCGCGCCCCGCCTCCGGCACGGCCTCCTCGGGTCGCCGGCCGCGCCGCCGCGCCAGCCGCCAGCCGACCAGCGCGACCACCACGAACACCGCGGCGGCCGCCGCTCCGCCCTGGCCGAGGTAGCTCGCGACCCGCTCGTAGGAGCTGCCCGCGACGTACCCCCCGACCACGCAGGCGAGACCCCAGACCAGGCCGCCCGCGGCGTTCCAGGCCAGGAACCGGCGGTAGCGCATGCCGCTGAGCCCGGCGAGCCCCGGCGTCATGGCCCGCAGGAACGCGGTGAACCGGCCGACGAAGATCGCCGAGGAGCCCCGGCCGTCGAGGAACGCCCGGGCCCGGTCCACCTTCGTCTGCTGGCGCTCGAACATCCGGGTGCGCAGCAGCCGCGGCCCCAGCCGCTTGCCGACCTCGTAGCCCACCGAGTCGCCGATGATGGCCGCGGCCACGACCACGACGGCGAGCAGCACGACGTTCACGCGGCCGGTCGACGCCAGGAAGCCGCCGAGCAGGACCGCCGTCTCGCCGGGGAACACGAACCCGAGGAACACCGCGGCCTCCCCGAACACGAGCGCGGCGACGACCGCGAGCACGACCGGACCCGGAACGTCCAGGAGGCTGTGCAGGACGGCGGTCACCTCTCCACGCTAGCCGGGCGACCTGAAGGAAGCATGAGCCTTCCGGGGCCCGGCTCGGCTCGCCCGGGCCACGTCGGGCCCCGTGGCAGACTCGCGAGCATGGCTGTGCGCACCTCGACGGTGGACATCAAGACCGGCGACGGGACCGCCGACGCGTTCCTCGCCGCCCCGGACGACAACGGGCACTACCCGGCCGTGCTGTTCTACATGGACGCCTTCGGCCCGCGGCCGCGGCTGGAGGAGATGGCGCGCCGGATCGCGGCCGAGGGGTACGTCGTGCTGGTGCCGAACGTGTTCTACCGGCGGGGCCGGGCGCCGCTGATCGACACCTCGGACCTGATGGACCCCGCGGCGAGGGGCGCCAAGTTCGACGTGCTCATGCCGATGATCAAGGAGCTCACGCCGGAGCGGGCGATGTCCGACGCGGACGCCTACCTCGACTACCTGCGGGGCCACGACCAGGTCGCGGACGGGCCGGTCGGCACGACGGGCTACTGCATGGGCGGCGCCCTGGCGCTGCGCACCGCCGCGCACCGGCCGGACGACGTGGCGGCCGCGGCTGCCTTCCACCCGGCCCGGCTGGCCACCGACGCCCCCGACAGCCCGCACCTGCTCGCGGACCGGATCCGCGCCGAGGTGTACGTGGCCGCCGCGGACAAGGACCAGGGCATGCCGCCCGAGCAGCAGCGGCGGCTCGACGCGGCGCTCACCGAGGCGAGGGTGAGGCACGTGTGCGAGCAGTACGACGGGGCCACCCACGGCTTCACGATGGCGGACACCGCGGTCTACGACGAGGCGGCCACCGAGCGGCACTGGCAGGCCCTGCTGCCGCTGCTCGCCCGCACCCTGAAGGGCTGACGGTTCGGCCGGCCCTCACCTGGGTATCTGTGCGCGCATGCCCTCGAGCCTGACGCGCACCAAGGACGTCGACGACGTCATCCGGCAGAACGACGACCCGGTCGGAGGTGAGGCCCACCACACGCGGCTGAGCAAACGACTGTCGGCCTGGGACCTGATGGGCTTCGGGATCGGCATCGTGATCGGCACCGGCATCTTCACGCTGACCGGTGTGCAGGCCAAGAGCAACGCCGGCCCGGCCATCGTGATCTCCTTCGCCATCGCCGGCGTGGTGAGCGTGCTCGCCGCGGTCTGCTACGCGGAGCTGGCCGCCGCGGTGCCGACCGCCGGGTCGTCGTACACCTACGCCTACACGACCATCGGCGAGATCTTCGCCTGGATCATCGCCTGGGACCTGATCCTCGAGTTCGCACTCGGCGCCGCCGTGGTGTCCCGCGGCTGGTCCGGCTACCTGCAGGACGCGCTGAACCTGCCGACGTCGGTGTTCGGGGAGGAGTCGACGGTCAACCTCGGCGCTATCGCGATCGCCCTGGTGCTCGGCGTGGTGGCGATGATCGGCATCCGCGAGTCGAAGTGGGTCACCAACGCGCTGGTCGTGGTCAAGGTGTCGGTCTGCGTGTTCGTGGTGGTCGTCGGGATCTTCTTCGTCAAGGCCGCCAACCTGTCGCCGTTCGTGCCGGCCTCCAAGCCGGTGCCGAAGAGCGAGGCGCTCAGCGGGCTGCAGCAGCCGCTGTGGCAGTGGATCACCGGTGCCGACCCGACCGCGTTCGGCGTCACCGGCGTCTTCGTGGCCGCGGCCGTGGTGTTCTTCGCCTACAGCGGGTTCGAGGCGGTGGCCAACCTCGGCGAGGAGACCAAGGACCCCGCCAAGGACATGCCGCGCGGCCTGCTCGGCACCCTCGCCATCTGCACGCTGCTCTACGTCCTGGTCTGCTTCGTGATCACCGGCATGGTGAAGTACACCGGTCTGTCCGAGGGCGCCCCCATCTCCGACGCCTTCGACCAGGTGGGCATGGGCTGGGCCAGCATCCTGATCGCGGTCGCGGCCATCGCCGGCCTCTCCTCGGTGATCCTGGTCGACATCGTCGCCATGGGCCGCATCGGCTTCGCGCTCTGCCGCGACGGCCTGCTGCCCGCCTGGATCGGCGAGGTGCACCGGAAGTGGGAGACGCCCTACCGCGTGACCATCGGTACGACGGCCGTGGTGATGCTGCTCGCCGGGTTCGTCCCGCTCGACGCGCTGGCCGAGATGGTCAGCATCGGCACGCTGTTCGCGTTCTTCGTCGTGTCGGTGGCGGTCATCGTGCTGCGCCGCACCAGGCCGAAGATGAAGCGGCCCTTCCGGGTGCCCCAGGTGCCGCTGCTGCCGATCGTCTCCGCCGTGTTCTGCGTGGGCCTGATGACGAACCTCGCGCTGGAGACCTGGCTGCGGTTCCTGGTCTGGCTGGTGCTCGGGCTGGCGATCTACTTCTCCTACGGCCGCTCCCACTCGCGGCTCGCGCAGCGCGACCGGGAGAAGGCGACCACCCCACGGGCTGAGGCCGCTCAGAACCCGATCGGCAGCCCGGCGTAGTTCTCCGCCAGCCCGGCGGCGCCGGCCCGCGAGCTGGTCACCCAGCGCAGCTGCGAGAGCTGGAGCTGCGCGTCGAACGGGTCGCCGGTGGTGTGCAGCATCGAGGTCATCCACCAGGAGAAGTGCGTGCACCGCCAGACCCGGCGCAGCGCGTCGTCGGAGTAGGACTCGGCCAGCGCCGGCGACCCCTCGACCAGCCAGGCGGTCAGCGCCCGGGCGAGCAGCGTGACGTCCGCGATCGCCAGGTTGAGCCCCTTGGCCCCGGTCGGCGGCACGATGTGCGCGGCGTCGCCGGCCAGGAAGAGCCGGCCGTGCCGCATCGGGGTGGCCACGAAGCTGCGCATCGGCAGCACGCTCTTCTCGGTGATCGGCCCCTCCTGCAGCGTCCAGCCGTCCTGGCCGTGCCCCAGCCGGGTCGCCAGCGCCTCCCAGATCCGGTCGTCGGACCAGCGCGCGACGTCCTCGTCGGGCGGCACCTGGAGGTACAGCCGCGAGACCGTCGCCGAGCGCATCGAGTGCAGCGCGAAGCCGTCCGGGTGCCAGGCGTAGATCAGCTCGTCGGTGGACGGCGCCACGTCGGCCAGGACGCCGAGCCAGGCGTACGGGTAGGTCCGCTCCCACGTCCGTCGTACCCCGTCGGGGACGGCCGGACGCGACGGGCCGTGGAAGCCGTCGCAGCCGGCGACCGCGTCCGCCTCGATCCGGCGGGCCACCCCGTCGGCGTCGGTGAAGGTGACCGACGGGCGGTCCGACTCGAGGTCGTGCAGGGCCACGTCGGAGACCTCGTAGTACGCCGCCCGGCCGGCCCGCTCACGTGCGGCCATCAGGTCCTTGGTGACCTCGGTCTGCCCGTAGATCCACACGGAGCGGCCGACGTGGTCGACGAAGTCGAGGTGGTGCCGCTCGCCGTGCCCCTCGTGGGTCCACTGCAGGTGGATGCCGCGGTGCTCGTCGCCCTCGCGCGCGATCCGCTCCCCCAGCCCGACCGAGGTGAGCAGGTCGACCGAGGAGGACTCGAGGACGCCGGCGCGGATCCGGCCCAGCACGTAGTCCGGCGACCGGTTCTCGACCAGCACCGACTCCACCCCCTCGAGGTCGAGCAGGTGCGACAGCAGCAGCCCGGCCGGGCCCGCGCCTACGATGACGACCCGGGTCCGCTCGGTCGCCGGCGCGGTGGCCGCGCTGGTCACTGGGTCCTCGACAGGTCGCTCTCGATCTCCTGCACGGCGCGCAGCAGCGGCGGCAGGAGCTCCTTGCGGGCCCGGTCCCGGGTCACCCGGCTGACGTGCGAGGAGACGTTCACTGCGGCGACGACCTTTCCGTGCCGGTTGCGGACGGGTGCGGCGATGGAGCGGAGGCCGTGCTCGAGCTCCTGGTCGACGAGGGCGTAGCCGTGCGCGCGGGTCTCCGCGATCCGAGCGCGCAGGTCGTCGAGCGAGGCGACCGTGTGGTCGGTGAACCGCTCCAGGTCGAGGGTGGCCAGGTGCTCCTCGAGCGCCGGCTCGTCGAGGCCGGCGAGCAGGACCCGCCCCATTGAGGTGGCGTACGCCGGGAACCGGGTGCCCACGTTGATCGCCACCGTCATGATCCGCGAGGTGGGCACCCGGGCGACGTACACGATGTCGTGCCCGTCGAGCACCGACATCGACGACGACTCGTGCACCTCCCGGACCAGC
>DASTGV010000025.1:0-28523 GCA_035718765.1 Nocardioidaceae bacterium | reverse complement strand
CGTCCGCGAGGCACTCGGTGCGCGGCATGAGCTCGTCGGGGAGGCCGGCGTAGCGCGCGTCGTCGGTCTGTGCCCACTCGTCGTCGTCGTCGATGCGCGGCGGCGGGGTGTCGTAGGAGCGGCGCCAGAGCATGAACTGCTCCTCGCCGTACTCCGCGAGGGTCGCCTTCTTGTCCTTGCCCTGCAAGGCGCCGTAGTGCCGCTCGTTGAGCCGCCAGGACCGCCGCACCGGGATCCAGTGCCGCTCGCAGGCGTCCAGCGCCAGGTGTGCGGTGGTGATCGCCCGCCGCAGCACCGAGGTGTGCAGCACGTCGGGCAGCAGGCCCGCCTCCGCGATCAGCCGGCCGCCGCGCTCGGCCTCCTCGCGGCCCTTCTCGGTCAGTGCCACGTCGACCCAGCCGGTGAAGAGGTTCTTCGCGTTCCAGTCGCTCTCGCCGTGGCGGAGCAGGACCAGGGTGTAGGGCGCACTCGTCATGGCGCCAACCCTAGGGCGTGCTGGCCAACTCCGCGTCCGCGCCCGCTACGGACGCAGCTTCTCCCAGCACGCCCCGTGCGCGCGACGGGCGCCGGACCTCGCTCGGTCCGGCGCCCGGGGTGCCTCGTCGGCGGTGGCGTTCAGCGACGCGTCACTGGTTCAGCACCGCGAGGATCTGCTGGAGCAGCGAGGACACCTGCCCGAGCACACCCGTGCCGTCGAGCAGACCGGCGACCGCGCAGAGCAGGTTGCCGAGCAGGTTGCCCGCGCCGGCGACGGCGGTGACGTCGAGCACCACCTTGTCGAGGTGCACCTTGAGACCGAGCAGGTTCAGGTCGAGCGGGCCGAGGACCAGGTTGAGCACGTCGCAGGACCCGAGGGCGGCCGACGTGGGCATCCGGCTGCCGGACCCGAAGTTGCCGACGTTGGCGACGCTGCCGCGCTTGACCGGCAGGGCGACGCCGTACTTGACCCGGTGCAGGTCCTTGCCGGGACCGCGGGTCACGACGTTGAGCTTGCCGACGGCCCAGAGCTTGCCGCTCTTGGTGACGAACTTGCGGGGCGTGAAGCTTCCGACGACCGTGCGACCGCGCGACGCGGTCCCGTGGACGTAGGACTTCATCGTGCCGTTGTCGCTCTTGAGAACGGTGTGCGACGGCGTACGCACGGCGGCGTTCGCGTTCACGGGGGTGCCGACCACGAGGGTCAGGGAGAGGAGAGCCACGACGAGCGCCAGCGGGCGCCGGACATGCCTCCCGAGAGAGTCGATCATTGGGTGGTTCCCTCCGGTTTCGGCCGCCGACCCTCCGCCGACGACGCGTATCCGCGGGGTGCCCGGGAGCATCCGGGAGAAACGGGGGTGAACCGGAGGAACGTTACGTAACGCCGGTATGGAGAACGTGTTCCTGCCGACGCGGCGCCGGGTCTAGGCGGAGGGGACCTTCACGCCGGCGTAGTCCGGGTTGCTGTGCGAGACGACGGGCACGTCGAGGGTGACCGACTGGGCCCGGTCGAACGAGAACGTGATCGTGACGAAGTTGCCCGGCACGACCCGCTGGCCGCGGATGGTGACCGCGCCCTTCGTGGCCAGGTTCAGCAGCCCGCCGGCCGGGATGGTCGTGTCGCCGCCGGGCTTCACCGTCATGCCGGCGTCCTTGCCCGCGCCGGACACCCCCTTGAGGGTGTCGTCGGTCTGCTGGTCGTTGTTGACCAGGGTCGCCACGACCGTGCCGCTGCCGTCGGTGCCGGAGACGATCAGCGCGTTGAGGACGTCGACCTGGCCGCTGCGGTCGTCGACGCCGACGGACGGGTTGTACACCTGGTCGGTCTGGGCGCCGAAGCTGACGCCGCAGGAGGAGAGGGCGGGGGCCGCGAGGAGGACGGCGGCGGCGGCGATGCTGCGTCGAACGTTCACTGCATGGTTCCTCTCCGGGCGGTCACGTCGCCGAGGAGTCTAGTGGTCACCTCGGCGCTCACTGACGCAGGCCGACCGTCAGTGCGGCCCACACCATCCCGGCCGCGACCAGCGCGGTGTAGGCGGTCGAGATCCACAGCAGCCGCGGGGCTCCGGTGCGCAGCGCGATCCGCAGCGGGAGGTGCCGAACGCCGGTCTCGTTGTCCTGGACGAGGTCCGGGAGCGCGTTGAGGAAGTGGATGCCGATGCCGAGCATCGCCGCGAGCACCGTCATGGCGATGGTCGGCGGGGCGCCGTGCATCCCGCCGCCCAGCCCGCCGTACGACAAGAACGCGGGCAGCAGGCCGAAGCTGACGGCGTACGGCAGCCAGGACAGCGGGGTGAGCTTGAAGTAGAAGTTGTAGAGCCAGGCGCTGAGCACGGCCGCGAGGTGCGCGATGCCGGCCGCGGTGCCGTTGGCCATGGAGAGCGGGATGCAGACCAGCACCACGCACGCGGTCGCGAAGTTCACCGTGCCGGGGTCGATCCAGCCCTGGGCCACCGGCTTGTCGGTGCGCCCGACCTTCCGGTCCCGGTCGCGGTCCACCACGTCGTTGATCCAGCCCACGGTGAGCTGGCCGGAGAGGATCGTCGCGGCCACCAGGACGACCTCCTGCCCGCTGCGCCCGGACAGCGCGGCGGCGACCGCCAGGGCCACCGTCATGGCCAGTGCCGGCAGGGGGTGACAGGCGAGCAGCAGCGAGACCGCCTGCCCGCGCTGCTTGCGCAACCTCATGGGGCGCAGTATTGACCAGGAACCACAGGGTGCGGTGACTTTCGTCTCCGGTGTCGTCGGCGTAGTCAGACCGGACTAGCCCCGAAGACGGCTCGCGCGGGGCGGCCGGGCACCCCGGACGCACATCGACACGCGATCTGTCAAGCCCCGATTTGGCCTCTGACCTGCGCAAACGCGCGATCTGCCCGTCTGACGACGTGTTATCCTAGTCACCTAGGAAGGGGTACTTGGCACATGACATTTACCGTCGGCGAAACGGTTGTATACCCAAATCACGGCGCGGCGATCATCGAGGACATCGAGACGCGGACGATCAAGGGCGAGGACAAGGAGTACCTCGTACTCCGCATCGTCGCCCAGCAGGACCTGGTCGTTCGGGTTCCCGCCTGCAACCTGGACCTGGTCGGGGTCCGGGACGTAGTGGACAAGGAGGGGCTGGACCGCGTCTTCGACGTGCTGCGCGCCGCGCACACCGAGGAGCCGACGAACTGGTCCCGCCGCTACAAGGCGAACCTCGAGAAGCTGCACTCCGGTGACGTCATGAAGGTGGCCGAGGTCGTCCGTGACCTGTGGCGCCGCGAGCGTGACCGTGGCCTGTCGGCCGGGGAGAAGCGGATGCTGGCGAAGGCCCGCCAGATCCTCGTCTCCGAGCTGGCGCTCGCCGAGCACACCAACGAGGACAAGGCCGAGGCGCTCCTCGACGACGTGCTCGCGTCCTGACCGAAGCAGTCCGCCGAAGCCCCCAGCGTGGTCGCTGGGGGCTTCTGCTTTTCTGGGCGCATGTACGACGACGACTCCGACAGGGCGGTCGGCTGGGTGCCGCTCGACGGCCGCGGCTCGATGCCCTTCGCGCTGCTGCACGGTGAGTCGCTCGTGGCGGTCGCCTCCTGGGCCCTCGGTGAGGCCGGCGTCGAGCTGCTCGACTTCACGGTCGGCTGGGCCGACGTACAGGGTCTCGGCGCGGCGCTCGTCGTGCACGATCCGCTCTGCCCCGGCACGCCCGCGACCTTCCTGGCCGAGGCCGTCTCCACAGCCGTCGACCGGGACGTCGTCGTGGCCGGCACGCGGCCGGTGACCGACACCGTCAAGACCGTCGAGGGCGGCGTGCTCGGCGAGACCGTCGACCGCGCGGAGCTGCGGGCCGTCACCTCCCCGGTCGTGCTGCCCGCCTCCGTCGTCGCCGCCCTGGCCGGGCCGCCACCGGTCGGCGACCTGGCGGACCTCGTCGCGTTCCTGCGGGCCGGGCACGACGTGCTGTTCCTCGAGGCCCCGCCCGCCGGGCGCCGCGTCGTCGACGAGTCCGACCTGCGCCTGGTCGAGGCCCTCGCCGCCGGGTAGCTGTGGACACCTCGGGTAGTCCGTGACGCTCTGGCTGTTCTGACCCCTGAAAAACAGCCATTCCGTCACGGACTACCCGGACTCGAGGAGCCGTTCGGCGAGCGCCAGGTCCTCGGCGAAGGTGACCTTGAGGTTGGTGGCGGGCGCCGGGACGGCGTGCACCGGGAGGTCGGTGTACGCCGCGACGCAGCTGGCCGTGTCGGTGCCGGTGAAGCCGTCGGCCTGCGCGCGGGTGTAGGCCTCGAGCAGCGCGCGGGCCCGGAAGGCCTGCGGCGTCTGCACGCCGACCAGCCCCGTGACGTGCCGGTCGCCGTCCCGGGTCACCAGGCCGGGCTGCGGGCGGGCGGGCAGGGCGCCGCCGTGCTCGTGGGCGGCCCGGGCCACCGCGGTGAACAGGGCGGCGTCCGCGAGCGGGCGCGCCCCGTCGTGGACCGCGACCACGTCGACCTCGCCGGCCTCGATGGCGCCGCGGAGCGCGGACAGCCCCCGCCACTCCGAGGCGTGCCGGGTCGGCCCGCCGGTCACCAGCACCGCCTCGCGTCCCTCCGGCAGGTACCGCGCCGCGACCTGGCGTACGGCGTCCACGTCCTCCTCCCGCGCCACGACGACGACGTGGTCGACGTACGGGAGCGCGGTGACGGTCCGCAGCGACCAGGCCAGCACCGGGACGCCGTGGAGGGGGAGCAGCACCTTGTTCGTGGCGGCGCCGACGCGGCTGCCGGCCCCGGCCGCCACCAGGATCACGGCGGTCCGCGGGTCCGGGGTCGGCTCGGTCATGCGAGGAGCCTGCCAGACCTGCGGACCTCGCGTTTTCACGCCCGTAACAACGGCCACACGCGGCGACAACATGCGCTCCGTACGTTCGTCTCCTCCGGGAAAGGACGACGATGCCGAAGCCGAGCCTGAGTCCGGGCCGAACGCGATGAGCGCGCAGCCGACCGACGACGTGTGGACCCCGATCTGCGAGGTCGACAGGCTTCCGGCCGACCGCGGCGTCACGGCGCTGGTGCGGGGGCACGCGATCGCGGTGTTCCGCACCCCGGACGGCTCCGTGTACGCGATCGGCAACCACGACCCGTTCAGCCGGGTCACCACGCTCGGCCGCGGCATCGTCGGCACCCGGGGCGACATCCCGTTCGTGGCCTCGACCGCCGCCCGGCAGGCCTTCGACCTGCGCACCGGCCGCTGCCTCGACGACGCGTCGGTGAGCGTCCCGGCCTACGCGGTGCGGATCGTGGACGGCGTGGTGCACGTCGGGTCCCGGATCGCCACCTGAGAGCCGCGGTCGTCATGGTCAGCACGCTCGTCGCCGTCGCGTCCGGGACCCGGCACCCGGGCGGCGCGCGCACGGTCGAGGCGCTGGTGGCGCGGGTGCGTCACCGGCTGCCCGACGTCCCGGTGCGGACCGCGTACGACGGGATCCAGCGACCCTCGCTGCCGGAGGCGCTGGCCGGCCTGCCCGGACCCGCGGTGGTGGTCCCGCTGCTGCCGGGCTCGGACCGGCTGCTCGCGGAGGTGCTGGCCCAGCGGCTGCGCGAGGCCGGCGCCCGGCCGGGACAGCCGGCGGTCCTGGTCGCGGCCGGCTCGTCCGACCCCGGCGCACAGGGCGGCACCGCCCGGGCGGCCCGGCTGCTGCAGGAGGTGTGGCGCGGACCGGTGCGGGCCGCGCACCTCACGGGCCGGGGCGAGCGGATGTCGTCGGTGGTCGCCGAGCTCGACCGGCTGGGCGTCGCGCCGCCGGCCGTCGCGCCGTACCTCGTCGAGCCGGGGGAGCTGCACTCGAAGGCCCGCGACGACGCGCGCTGCCTGGGGCTGACCACCGTCGCGGACGTGCTCGGTGACCACCCGTGGGTCGCCGAGACGGTGGCCCGTCGCTACCGGGCGGCGGTCGCGCACCGGTTCGCGCTGTCGCTGTCCTCGGGCGTGTTGGTCAGCTCTGCGTCCGCGTCCGCGGCCCCGCATCCCGACCGGCGGCGTTCTCGCCGCTCGGCGCAGCACGCTGCGCTCTCGCGGCTCGGCCTTGCCGGATCGGGCGCGGATGCCACGCCCGCTACGGACGCAGCCTTTCCCAACATGCCCTAGCCGCCGCTCGGCACGACCAGCGCGGTGGCGACGGCCGCGACCCCCTCGCCCCGGCCGGTGAGGCCCAGGCCGTCGGTGGTCGTGGCGGACACGGTCACCGGTGCGCCGGCCGCGGCGCTCAGCGCCTGCTCGGCCTCGGCGCGCCGGGGGCCGATCTTCGGCCGGTTGCCGACCACCTGCACCGCGACGTTGCCGATCTCGTAGCCCGCGGCGCGCACCCGGCGCGCGGTCTCGGCCAGCAGCCGCACCCCGCTGGCGCCGGCCCACTCCGGCTCGGCGGTCCCGAAGTTGCTGCCCAGGTCGCCGAGCCCGGCCGCGGACAGCAGCGCGTCGCAGCAGGCGTGCGCCGCGACGTCGCCGTCGGAGTGCCCGGCCAGCCCGCGCGGCTCCTCGGGGAAGTGCAGCCCGGCCACGTGCAGGGGTACGCCTGGGGCGAGGGCGTGCACGTCGGTGCCGATGCCGGTGCGGGGGAGGCTCACCCGCCCGATCATGCCCGATCGTCACGTAGCCGATCCGTAAGGTCCGCGCGCCCGTCCGGTGCGGCGTGGTGAGCGAACATGGGGGTGTGACAGACGTGCCGCGCCGACGCCTCGCGCTCGCCGGTGCCGTGACCGCCCTCGCCGGGCTGGTGGTCAGCCAGGTGCTCACCGGCCTGCTGAACGCGCGGGCCACCCCGGTGCAGGTGGTGGCCGAGGTGGTCATCGAGAAGACGCCGGGCCCGGTGGCCGAGGCCCTGATCCACGTCGTGGGGCGCAACGACAAGCCGTTCCTGGTCGCCGGCGTCACCATCGCGATCATCGCGCTCGGTGCCCTGGCCGGGGTGCTCACCGCCCGGCGCTCGCTGTTCGGCCACGCGGTGTTCTGGGCGATGGCCGTGGTGGCGCTGGTCGCGGCGATGACGCGGCCGGACTTCACGCCGCTCTCGCTGCTGCCGCTGGGCGCGGGCGTGGTGGTGTGGGCGGCGCTGCTGGACTACCTGACCGGCACGGCGCAGCCCCGGCCCACGCTCCAGGCCTCACGACGGCGGTTCCTGCTGAACTCCGGCGGAGTGGCCCTCGCCGCGGTCGCGGTCGCCGCGGGCGGCCGGCTCGTGGGGCGCTCCCGGGCCGCTGTCGAGGCGAGCCGGAGACTGCTGCGGCTGCCGGTCACCCGGGGCGCCGTACCGGCGGGAGCCGACGCGGGCGCGCCCCCGGGCCTGACGCCCTGGCGGGTGCCGAACGACGTGTTCTACCGGATCGACACCGCGGTGGTCGTGCCGGCGGTCGACCCGGCCCGGTGGACGTTGCGGATCCACGGGCTGGTGGACCACGAGATCCGGATCGGGTACCGCGACCTGCTCGCCCGGCGGATCACCGAGGACTGGGTGACGATCTGCTGCGTGTCCAACCCGGTCGGCGGCGACCTGATCGGCAACGCCTGGTGGAGCGGGGTGCGGATCGCCGACCTGCTCCGCGAGGCGGGGGTGCGACCCGGGGCGGACGCGGTCAAGCAGACCTCCCACGACGGCTGGACCTGCGGTACGCCGATCGAGGCGCTCACCGACGGCCGCAACGCCATGCTGGCCGTCGCGATGAACGGTGAGCCGCTGCCGGTCGAGCACGGCTTCCCGGTCCGGATGATCGTGCCCGGGCTCTACGGCTTCGTGTCCGCGACCAAGTGGGTCGTCGACCTCGAGGTCACCAGGTTCTCCGACTTCTCGGCCTTCTGGACCCAGCGCGGCTGGTCGTCCCAGGGCCCGGTCAAGACGGAGTCCCGCGTCGAGGTGCCCCGCGACGGCGCGACCGTGCGCACCGGCTCCGTGCGGGTGGGCGGGCACGCGTGGGCGCAGCACACCGGGATCGCCAAGGTGGAGTACCGCCTCGACGGCGACCCGTGGCGGGAGGCCGAGCTCGGACGGGTCCCCGGCAACGACACCTGGGTGCAGTGGGCCGGCACGGTCCAGGTCGGCCAGGGCGGCCACCGGCTGACGGTCCGGGCCACCGACCGGTCCGGCTACACGCAGACGCCGGTGCGCGCCGACGTGGTCCCTGACGGCGCCACCGGGTGGCACAGCGTCGGCTTCTCCGCCGGCTGAGGGACGCCGGGCGACCCGGCTTCACGGGCGCCAGGTGTGGGCGCGTGGCCATCGGGGTAGGCCGGTCATGTCCCCTGCTGTCTGCAAACTTCTCGGGCAGCGTCGTCGATGGAAAAGGGTGCTCTCGTGGCCACCGATACCGCTACCGCCACTCGCGCGGACGAACCCCAGCTCAAGAGACACGTCGGGGTCGTCGGGCTGCTGTTCGCCAGCGTGGGCTCGATCATCGGCTCCGGCTGGCTCTTCGGCGCGCTGGACGCGTCGACCGCCGCTGGGCCGGCGGCGATCATCTCCTGGGCCCTCGGCGGGCTGATGATCCTGCTGATCGCGCTCACGTACGCCGAGCTGGGCACCATGTTCCCGCTGTCCGGCGGCGTGGTGCGCTACCCGCACCTGGCGTTCGGCACGTTCGCCAGCTACACGTCCGGCTGGATCACCTGGGTCGCGGTCGGCACGACCGCGCCGATCGAGGTCGAGGCCACGCTGCAGTACGCCACCCAGTACCTCCCCTTCACCGAGTCGCACATGGTGGGCGGTGAGGAGGTGCACACCCTGACCTTCCTCGGCTACGGGACGGCGGTGGTGCTGATGGCGCTCTTCGTCGTGGTCAACTACTTCGGGGTCCGCTGGTTCGCCCGGATCAACAACGCGCTGGTGTGGTGGAAGATCGCGATCATCCTGGTGGTGATCGGCGCCTTCCTGCTGACCTCGTTCCACGGCGAGAACTTCACCAGCCAGGGGTTCAAGCCGACCGGCTTCCACGGCGTCTTCACCGCCATCGCGACCTCGGGCATCGTCTTCTCCTACCTCGGTTTCCGGCAGGGCATCGAGCTCGCGGGCGAGACCGACAACCCGAGGCGGAACGTGCCGATCGCGGTCGTCGGCTCGGTGCTGATCACCGCCGTGATCTACATCCTGCTGCAGTTCGCGTTCATCGGGTCGCTCCAGCCGCACCTGCTCGACAAGGGGTGGTCGAAGCTGACCTTCGCCAACGACTTCGGCCCGCTCGCCGGCCTGGCCACGCTGCTCGGGCTGGGCTGGCTGTCGGTGCTGCTGTACGCCGACGCGATCATCTCGCCCGGAGACACCGGACTGATCTACACGACGACCACCTCCCGGATCTCCTACGCGATGGCGCGCAACGGCAACGCCCCGCAGAAGCTGGCCTCGACGACCGACCGGGGTGTGCCGCTGGTCAGCCTCGTGGTCGCGTTCGTCGTCGGGCTGATCGTGTTCCTGCCGTTCCCGAGCTGGCAGCAGCTGGTCGGCTTCATCACCTCGGCCACCGTGCTGTCGTTCGCGTCCGGCCCGCTGGTGATGGCGGCGCTGCGCAAGCAGATCCCCGACCACGAGAGGCCGTTCCGGGTGCCCGGTGGGCACGTCATCCCGTTCCTGGCCTTCTGGGCGGCGAACCTGATCATCTACTGGTCCACCTGGCCCATCAACTGGAAGCTCTTCGTCGCGGTGCTGATCGGCTTCGTGCTGCTCGGTGTCTTCCACCTGACCGGCCAGGTCAAGGCCGAGCGCTACGACCTCAAGGCGGGCGCCTCGTGGACCATCCCGTGGCTCGCCGGCCTGGCCCTGATCTCCTACCTCGGTGACTACGGCGGCACCGGCCTGATCGGCTTCGGCTGGGCGATCCCGGTGCTGTTCGTGTTCTCCGCGGTGATCTACGGGATCGCGTACGCCTTCGCGCTGCCGCCGGAGCAGATCGAGCGCTACATCGACGACGCGCAGGCCGAGGCCGCCGCCGAGGAGGAGGAGCTCGGGGCCCAGCCCTGAGCCGCCGCCCTCACCAGTTCGGTTCGGCCGGGTCCGCCGGCGGCGGCAGGGCCACGTCGTGCGGGTGCACGATGTAGACCACGCCGCCGGAGGCCCCGAGCCACACCCGCTCGAACTCCGTCCGGTCGAAGACCACCCGGACCTCGTCGTTGCTGGCGATCGTGTGCGAGGCCGGGTCGTTGCAGATCACGTCCCCGTCCGCGGTGAACCCGACGATGGTGAGCAGGTGCCCCTCGGTGGCGTAGCGGGCGCCGGTCAGCATCTCCGGCGTGAACGACACCGTGGCTGCCAGCGGGATCCCGGCGGCCACGAGCGTCTCGGCCTCGGTGAGCGAGCGCAGCCGGGTCACGAACGCGTGCACGCCGTGCCGTCCGGCGTAGGCGGTGTTGAAGGCCCAGTTGCCCGCTCCGCCGTACGCGTAGTCGAAGACGTGCCGCGCGGCCTGCACCACGAACCGGTTCGGGAAGTGCTCCTCGACCCACGCGTAGTCGCCGGGCGCGGGCAGCCGGTCGTGGTAGGCGAGCAGCATCGACGTGCTGGTCGGGGAGCACCAGCTGCGGCCGCCGTGGTCCCAGTGGAGGTGCTCGTCGCGGTGCAGCTGCTGGGAGTACGGCGGCACCGGCAGCTCGACCCCCCACGCGAGCCCGCCGGGCGAGACGTCCTCGGGGGCGGCGGACGGCACCTGCGAGGCCATCGCCGTGACCATCCGCACCGTCGGCCGGGCGTCGCTGCCCACCCGGCGGAGCAGGGAGACCCGCAGCTGGTGGGCGGCGAAGCGGGCCCCGTCGCGGGCCTCGACCACGTCGGTCACGACCCGGACCCCGGAGGCGGCCTGCCCGGGCACCGAGGTCGGGTGGATCTCCCGGTCGGAGTCGGCCCAGCGGGCCAGCGCGAACCAGGGCGACCAGCAGCGGCGGCCCTCGTGGTCGGTGGCCGTGCGGGCCTCGACCAGCAGCCAGGAGTCGCCGGGCGTCTCGGCGTTCCACGACGGCACGAGCTCGGTCGCCGCGAACGGGATCTCGACCTGCGGGGAGACCCAGGCGGACCACTCGTAGGTGACGGGCTCGGCGCCCGGCGCGTAGGGGTCGGCGTAGGCCAGCCGCCCGGCCGGCGCCTCGATGGCCAGCACGCCGTCGACGACCTGCGTGCCCTGGTGGCTGCCCGCCGCCAGGGCCGCGTCCCGCCACGCGGTGAGCACGACGTGGCGGGGCGGAGCGGCGGTGAGGGTCACCAGCTCGTGCCGGGGGAGGCCGGGAGCGGGTGCGCCGCGTCCCGGATCACGTAGGCGAGGCCGCCGGAGCCGCGCAGGCCGCTGCTGGTCGGGTACCGCTGCAGCCAGGCGTTCTCGAACTGCCCGCGGTCATAGGTACGACGGACGCCCGACCGGGTCCGCGAGGCGGGGTCGTTGACCACCACGTCGCCGGTCGAGGTGAACCCCACCACCACCACGAGGTGCCCGTTGCTGGCCGAGATCGGGGCACCGCTCAGCTCGCCGCGGCCGAAGGTGATCGAGGTGACGACCGGGATCCCGGCCCGCACCAGCTGCTCGACGCCGCGCAGCGACGCGAAGCGGGTCACGAACGCGTGGCCGGTGTAGCGGGCGGCGTAGGCGGTGTTGAAGGGCCAGTTGCCGGTGCCGTCGTACCCGTGGTCGAAGGTCATCCGGGCCGCGTGGTCGACCGCCCGGTCGACGTACGACCTGCGCACCCAGGAGTACTCCGTGCTGGGCGGCAGCCTCTTGTAGTAGGCGAGGACCATCGAGGTCGACGTGGGGGAGCACCAGGCCTCGCCGCCGCCGCCGTACTGGGGGTACTCCCCGGCGTGCACCATCTGCGAGAACCGCGGCACGTCGAGGACGACACCGCGCGCGACACCCGGCCGGGAGGTGGTGACCCGGTCGACGGCGGGCAGGGCGGAGACGACGGCGCCGACCGTGCCCACCGTGGGTGTCAGGGTGGTCCCCGCCTTGCGGAGCAGCGTGACCCGCAGCTGCCAGGTGGCGAAGCCGCCGTAGGCCGCCACCCAGGTGTCGGTGGCGACGCGGGCCAGGTCGTCGGTCTGGCTGCCCAGGCTGGTGCGCCGGAAGGTGGCGTCGCCGCGCGCCCACCGGCCCAGGGTGTCCCAGCTGCTGCGGGTGCCGCCCTCGCTGACCCCGCGCACGTCGACCTGGACCAGCGTGCCCTCGGGGGTGCCGGCCGCCCACGAGGGCACCAGCTCGGTCAGCGCGAAGCCGGGACGGGTCCACGGCGAGGTCCAGGTGCCCGCCTGGTAGGTCGTGCCGCCCAGGGTCCGGCGGGCCGTCGGGCTCGCCAGCCGGAGCTTGCCGGCGGAGGCCGTGACGCCGGAGAAGGTCCCGGTGCGCAGCTCGGCGGTGGTGTCCCACTGCCGGTAGGCGATCTCGCGCGGCGCGTCGGCGCGGGCCTGGCGGGCCAGGGCCGGCGCGGCGGGGGCGACGAGGGGGGTCAGCATGAGCGCGCTCGCCAGAACGGCGCGCAGGGGAAGGTGCGGCACGGGTGGATTTTACCGACTCTCGTCACTTCGTGAACATGGTTCCCACGCACAACTTCCGTCACCGGTCGGCCTCCGCCCGCGTCCTCCCGAGATATGTGCTGAGGCCACATTTCTGGGCCCACCGACCCGGTGTCAACGATGTTGCGCGGCGGGCTCCTCCCGCACCTGAGGCGGTGCCCGGCCCGCCGATACGATGGGCCGGTGACTCTCCGGCTCTACGACACCGCGACGCGCGAGACCCGCGACTTCGTCCCCCTCGAGGCGGGCAAGGTCGGGATCTACCTGTGCGGCCTGACGGTGCAGTCCGAGCCGCACGTGGGCCACGTCCGGTCGGCGGTGAACTTCGACGTGCTGCGGCGCTGGCTGGTCGCCCGCGGGTACGACGTCACGTTCATCCGCAACATCACCGACATCGACGACAAGATCCTCATCAAGTCGGCCGAGCAGGGCCGGCCCTGGTACAACCTCGCCTACGCGATGCGCCGCGAGCTGGACGCCGCCTACGACGCGCTGAACGTCGAGCCGCCGACCTACGAGCCCGCCGCGACCGGCCACGTGCCGGAGATGATCGAGCTGATCACCCGGCTCATCACCCGTGGCCACGCGTACGTCGCCGAGGACGGGTCGGGCGACGTGTACTTCGACGTGCGGTCCTGGCCGTCGTACGGCGAGCTCACCCACCAGCGCATCGACGACATGGAGGCCGCCGCTGACGCGGACCCGCGTGGCAAGCGCGACCCGCGGGACTTCGCGCTGTGGAAGGGCTGGAAGAAGGAGACCGAGCCCGAGACCGCCGCTTGGCCCTCGCCGTGGGGCCCGGGCCGTCCGGGGTGGCACATCGAGTGCTCGGCGATGGCGCTGAAGTACCTCGGCGGGACCTTCGACATCCACGGCGGCGGCGTCGACCTGCGCTTCCCCCACCACGAGAACGAGCAGGCCCAGTCGCACGCGGCCGGGTTCGGCTTCGCGTCGTACTGGATGCACAACGCCTGGATCACCACCGCCGGCGAGAAGATGAGCAAGTCGCTGGGCAACTCGCTCGTGGTGCCGTCGGTGCTGGAGCGGGTGCGGGCGATCGACCTGCGCTTCTACATGGTCGCGGCGCACTACCGGTCGCACGTGGAGTTCTCGTTCGAGGCGCTGGAGGAGGCCGCGGCCGGCTTCGCGCGGATCGAGTCGTTCCTGGCCCGTGCGGCGTCCGTGGTCGGCACCGTCGAGCCCGGCACGTACTGCGCGGAGTTCGAGGTGGCCATGGACGACGACCTCGGCACACCGGCCGCCGTCGCGGCGGTCTACGACGTGGTCCGGGAGGGCAACAAGCTGCTCGCGACCGGCGACAGCCCCGCCCTGCGCGGTGCCGCGTCGTCGGTGCGGGCGATGCTCGCGGTGCTCGGCGTCGACCCGTTCGACCCGCACTGGCAGGGCGCGTCGTCGCGGTCCGAGGCCAAGCTCACCGCGGCCGTGGACTCCCTCGTCTCCGTCCTCCTCGAGCAGCGCTCCGCCGCCCGGGCCGCCAAGGACTTCGCCACCGCCGACGCGATCCGCGACCAGCTGAAGGCCGCCGGCATCGAGCTCGAGGACACCCCGCAGGGCCCGACGTGGTCCCTGTGACGCCGACCCGTCACCCAGTAGGCCGTCTCACCGGCGTGTCGCACAGGAACTGACGACTCACCCGAAGGAAAACGATGGCAGGCAACTCCTCGCGACGCGGGGCGATCAAGAAGACCGGCAAGGGCAACCCCACGGCCGGCTCCGGCGGCCGGGTGAAGCGGGGGCTCGAGGGCCGGGGGCCGACCCCGAAGGCCAAGGACCGCGAGGGGCACGTCGCCTACAAGCGCAAGAAGCGCGCCGAGAAGGCCGCACCGCGCCGCAGGCCAGCGGTCCGCAAGGGCGGCGACTCCGAGTGGGTGGCCGGCCGCAACTCCGTGGTCGAGGCGCTGCGCGCGCACATGCCGGTCAGCGCGGTGTACGTCGCCGAGGGCGCCGAGCGTGACGGGCGGCTGCGCGAGGTGTTCCGGGTCGCGGCCGACCGCGGCATCTCCCTGCTCGAGGTCAGCCGCGGCGAGCTCGACCGGCTCACCGACGGCGCCGTGCACCAGGGGCTGGCCGCGCGGGTCCCGGCGTACGAGTACGCCCACCCCGACGACCTGCTGGAGCGGGCCGAGTCGTTCGGCGAGCCGCCGCTCATCGTGGCGCTCGACTCCGTCACCGACCCGCGCAACCTCGGCGCCGTCGTGCGCTCGGCGGCCGGGTTCGGTGCCCACGGCGTGCTGGTCCCGGAGCGGCGCTCGGCCGGGATGACCGCCTCGGCCTGGAAGACCTCGGCCGGCGCCGCCGCCCGGCTCCCCGTCGCGCAGGCGACCAACCTGGTCCGGCAGCTGAAGGCCTACCAGGAAGCCGGCTGCATGGTCGTCGGCCTGGCCGCCGACGGCGAGGTCTCGCTGCCCGACCTCGACCTGGCCGACGGGCCGCTCGTCGTGGTGGTCGGCTCGGAGGGCGACGGCCTCTCCCGCCTTGTCGCCGAGACCTGCGACCAGCTCGTCGCCATCCCGATGGCCACCGACCTCGAGTCCCTCAACGCCGGCGTCGCCGCGAGCGTCACCCTCTACGCGATCGCCCAGGCCCGAGCCGGGTCGTAGTCCCGCCGACCGGGGCGGCGTCAGGACTCGTCGAGGACGGCCTGGAGCTCCTCGGTGTCGGCGGTGACCGGAGCGGGGCCGGCGATGGCCTCCTCGGGACGGGCGGTGAGGACCGTGTCGATGTAGGACCTGGCGGCGTCGATGGTGTGCACGGGGTGGCCGCGCTGCTCGGACAGGAACCAGCGGTGCTCGAGGATCTCGTGGAACACCTCGGCGGGCTCGAGCCTGCCGCGCAGCTCGGCGGGCACCATCGCGGTGATCGGCTCGTAGACCGTGGTCAGCCAGCGGTGCGCGACGATCGACCGGCTCTCGCCGCCGAGGTCGTGGTGGGCGGTGTACGCCGCGAGGTCGTTCAGCAGCCGACGGGCCTGGTTGTCCTCGACGTCGAGCCCGGTGAGCCCCTGCAGCTCGCGGGCGTGGTGGTTGGCCTCGACGACCTTGGGCTGCACCCGCACGGTCGCGCCGTCCCAGTCGGTGACGATGTCGAGCTCGTCGACGTCGAAGCCGAGGTCGTTGAGCCGCTCGATCCGCTGCTCGATCCGCCAGATCTCGTCGGTCGTGAACTCCTCGGTGCCGGTGAGCTCGGCCCACAGGCCGTCGTACCGCTCCTCCAGCCGCTCGACGATCTCGTCGGCCTCGAAGTCCTCGCTGAGCAGGTTGCCCGCCTGCAGGTCCAGCAGCTCGCCGTAGATGTTGGTCAGCGCCACCTCGAGGTCGTGGGCCCGCTGGCCGGGGCTGAGGGTCTCGTGCAGCTCGCCGGTCTCGGCGTCGACGAGGTACGCCGCGAACTCACCCGCGCTGCGCCGGAACAGCACGTTGGACAGCGACACGTCGCCCCAGAAGAACCCGGACAGGTGCAGCCGGACGAGCAGCACCACCAGGGCGTCGAGGATCTTGGGCAGGCTGTCGTGGGGCAGCCCGTGGCTGAACAGCGACCGGTACGGCAGGGAGTACTGCAGGTGCCGGGTGACCAGGGCGGGCTCGATCTCCTCGTCGTCTTCGGTCTCACGACCGCTGACCACGCCGACCGGCTCGACGGCGGGGAGCCCGAGGCGGCGGAGGTCGCGGAGCAGACGGTACTCCCGGTTCGCCCACTGCTCGCGGGTCTGCTTCACGGCGTACACGTCCTGGCCGAGCCGGACGATGCGCACGATGTGCCGCGAGATGCCCCGGGGGAGGGGGACGACGACGTCGTCACCCCACTCGTCGAGGGAGAGGTGCCACGGGAGGGTGACCAGGGCCGGGTTGGGCTTCGTCGCAACGATGCGCAGCGCCATGGCAGCCAGGGTAGTCCCCGGGACTCAGGCCCCCGGCTCCAGGAAGACCGCGCCGGGGCCGCGCGGGGCGACCTCGTCCTCGGGGTTGCTCAGCGCGCACGTGCGCAGGCTCAGGCAGCCGCAGCCGATGCAGCCGTCGAGCTTGTCACGCAGCCGCTCGAGTCGCTCGATCTGCGCGTCGAGGCGGGGCCGCCAGCCCTTGGAGAGCCGCGCCCAGTCGGCCTTGGTGGGGGTGCGACCCTCGGGCAGCGTCGCCAACGCGTCGCTGATCTCGTCGAGGGTGAGCCCGACGCGCTGCGCCGAGCGGATGAAGGCCACCCGTCTCAGGGTGGCGCGGCGGAACCGTCGCTGGTTGCCGCTGGTGCGCTCGGACTCGATGAGTCCCTGCGCCTCGTAGTACCGCAGGGCGGACGTCGCCACACCGGAGCGCTCGGCGAGCTCGCCGATGGTCAGGTGCGCGACGGCCATACCCTGACGGTACCGCGGAGCTCAACCTCACGTGAGGTTGAGACTCAGTTCAGTGCTTGAAGGCGTCCTTCACCTTCTCGCCGGCCTGCTTGAGGTCGGCCTTGCTCTGGTCCTTCTTGCCTTCGGCCTGGAGGTCGCGGTTGTCGGTCGCGTCTCCGAGCTTCTCCTTGGCCTTGCCCAGGGTGCTCTCGCCGCTGTTGGCGATCTTGTCGTCGGTACCCATGTGTCCTCCTCGGATCGGGTCCTGACCGCGTACCCCGCAGGTGGCGAAAGGATGCGCCCGCCGGTCACCTACGATGGGCTGCGCGACCCCGCGCCGCTTTAGCTCAGCTGGTAGAGCACTCGCCTTGTAAGCGAAAGGTCGTCAGTTCGAACCTGACAAGCGGCTCTCAGTCTCATCCGTGGTCGGGCTCGTCGCCGGCCAGGTCGACCGGCTGCACGCCGTACTTCGTGACCAGGTCGTCGTCCTTCGGCAGGTCGAGGTGGTCGGGGAGCTCGGACTCGGCGAGCGCCGCGCGCTCCTCGTCGCCCCGCTCGCGGATGAACGCGACGACCTTCTCCTTGCTGACCTGCATGACTTCTCCTGTACGTCGGACGGGGCGGACCGAAAGGTCCGGGCATAGGTGCACCGGCTGAGGGGTACCCGTTATGCGTACATGCAGACCAGGAGGCCCACCATGTTCGGACGTTCCAGGCACCACGGCACGCGGGAGGCTGGCGGCACCGCCGTCATCGACCGCGACGACGAGACCCGCGCGCAGCGGGCCGCCTACGAGGAGGGCTACGCGGACGGGCACGACCCGGCCGCGGCGCAGGATGTGCGGCGCGAGCGCTTCGGGGGTCTCAACCCCGGCGCCGCGTTCTTCGGCTGGCTGGTCGCGATGGCCGTGAGCCTGCTGCTCACCGGCATCGTCGGCGCGGTGGCCGCGGGCGCGGGCACGAACGCGCAGGTCCAGCAGACCGCCGACCAGACCGCCGCCGGCACCATCGGACTGGTGGCCGCGGTCGTGCTGCTCGTCGTGCTGATGATCGGCTACTACGCCGGTGGCTACGTCGCCGGCCGGATGTCCCGGTTCTCCGGCTCCAAGCAGGGGCTCGGGGTCTGGATCACCGGCTTCGTCGTGACCATCGCCATGGTCGTGCTGGGCGCGGTGTTCGGCCAGCAGTACGACATCCAGAGCCGGGTCAACCTGCCGCGCCTGCCGGTGACGGCGGACGCGCTCACGACCGGCGGCATCGTCGCCGCGCTGGTCGTGCTGGTCGGCACGCTGCTGGCCGCGATGGCCGGTGGCTCGGTCGGCACCCACTACCACCGCCGGGTCGACCGGGTCGGCTGGCGCAACGCGTAGCCCCTGGCTACCGCACCTTCTCCGGCGCGAACTCCGTCCGCGGCTCGGCGAGCAGGTCCTGCGTCTGCACGATGCGCATCTCCCGCTCGCCGGCCGCGGTCGTCGCGTCCACCACCGCGAACACCGACGAGGTGGTCCGCGCGAGCACCGTCTGCAGCGGGTGCCCGTCGAGCAGGTTGGCCAGGAACACGGCGGCGGTCAGGTCCCCGGCACCCGGCGGGCTGACCGTCAGCCGCGGCGTCCGGGTGCGCCAGGCCCCGTCGGCCGACACCGCCACCATGTCGAGCGCGTCGTCGGGGGTGTCCTCGAGGATCGTGCTGGTGACCAGTACGACGGACGGGCCGCTCGCCCGGACCCGGTCGGCGGCCTCGAGCAGCCCGTCGAGGGTCGTCGTGGTGGTGCCGGCCAGGAAGTCGAGCTCGAAGTGGTTGGGCGTGACGACGTCCGCCGCGGGTACCACCCGGTCCCGCATGAACTCCGGGATGCCCGGCCGCACGAACATGCCGCGGCCGACGTCGCCCATCACGGGGTCGCAGCAGTAGACCGCCTCCGGTGACGCCGCCTTGACCCGGGCCACCGCGTCGAGCACGACGGCGCCGACGTCCTCCGCGCCCTGGTAGCCGGACAGCACCGCCTCGCAGGACGCGAACGCGCCGCGGTCCTCGACGCCCGCGATCACGTCGGCGACGTCCTGGGCGGTGAGCAGCGGGCCGCGCCAGTCGCCGTACCCGGTGTGGTTGGAGAAGTGCACGGTCATCACCGGCCAGACCACCCTGCCCAGCCGCTGCAGGGGGAACAGCGCCGCGGAGTTGCCGGCGTGACCGTAGGCGACCAGGGACTGGATCGAGAGGATGCCCATCCGCCGACCCTAGGACACGCTGATCCTCAGGCGACCTGCAGCGACCGCTTCGACAGCCCCATCCAGTAGCCGTCGACGACCTGGTCGCCGGGGGCCTCCGGGTCGGACGCGGCGCCGAGCGTGATGAACAGCGGCGTGAAGTGCTCCACGGTCGGGTGCGCGTAGGGCATGCCCGGCGCCTTGGTGCGGTAGGACACCAGCTCCTCGACGTCGCCGCGGGCCAGCGCCTCGGCGGCCCAGGCGTCGAAGTCCGTCGACCAGCCGGGCGCCGCCGCGTCGATGCGGAACTCCCGCAGGAACGGCAGGCCGTGGGTGAGGAAGCCCGAGCCGATGACGAGCACGCCCTCGTCGCGCAGCGGGCGCAGCCGGCGCCCCAGCTCGATCAGCCGGTGGGGGTCGTCGGTGGGCAGGGACATCTGCAGCACCGGGATGTCGCCGGCCGGGTACATGATCTTCAGCGGCACCCAGGCGCCGTGGTCCAGACCGCGCGAGGGGTGCTGGTGGACCGGCTCGGTGTCCGGCATCATCGCGGCGACCCGGGCGGCCAGCGCGCTCGCGTCGGGGGTGTCGTAGGTCATCTCGTAGTAGCGCTGCGCGAAGCCGCCGAAGTCGTAGACCAGCCGGGTGCCCGGACCGCTGGCGGACAGCATGATCGGCGCCGCCTCCCAGTGCGCGGAGACGATCAGGATCGCCTTCGGGCGCGGCAGGTCGCGCGCCCACGCGGCGAGCTGGCCGCTCCAGAGCGCGTCGTCGAGCAGCGGCGGCGCACCGTGCACGATGTAGAGCGCGGGCATCCGTGCGCCGGTCGGCTGCGGGTCGGTCATGGTGTCCCTCCGGTCTCGTGCTGCCTCCACTGTAGAGGCAAATGATTGAAGCATCAAGTATCGCGAAAGCCTGCACGGACGACCTGTCGCGCCCCCTACGCTGGAGCCATGACGCGATGGCTGGACGAGGACGAGCTCCAGGCGTGGCTCAAGCTCGCCGGCGTCATGCTCAAGCTGTCGCCCGCGCTCGACTCCCAGTTGCAGCGCGACTCGGACCTGACGCACTTCGACTACCTCTGCCTGGCGATGCTCTCCGAGACCGAGGGGCGCACCCTGCCGATGAGCGAGCTGGCCGCCCGCACGAACGCCAGCCTGTCGCGGCTCTCGCACGTGGTGAGCAAGCTCGAGAAGCGCGGCTGGGTGGCCCGGTGCCCCTCGCCGGCCAGCCGGCGGGTGACGCTGGTCCGGCTCACCGAGGAGGGCTGGGACGTCCTGGTCGCGGCCGCCCCCGGGCACGTCGAGACCGTCCGCGCCCTGGTCTTCGACGACCTGACGCCCGACGACGTCGCGGCGCTGCACCGGATCGCCGGGCACATCGTGGAGCGGATCGAGGCCTCGCGGCTGAAGTCCATCTGCTGAGCACAAGACGACTAAGTCTAGCGATACCGTCTACAATGGTGCGATGGTTCGGACACTGCCCGGCTCTCCCCAGGCGCTGCGCGGCGGCCGCCTCCCCGACTTCCTGCTGGTCGGTGCGCCCAAGGCCGGTACGACGGCCCTGCACGCCGCGCTCGCCGAGCACCCGCAGCTCTTCCTGAGCCCCGTCAAGGAGCCGAAGTACTACCTGTGCGGCGACTCGCCCCCGCCGGCGTACCGCGGACCGGGGGACGCGCACAGCAACCAGGAGTGGATCTGGCAGCGCCAGCGCTACCTGGACCTTTTCCAGGACGCGGGGGAGGGCCGGCTGGCCGGGGAGAGCACGCCGTTCTACCTCTACCACCGCGACGCCCGCCGGCGGATCGCGGCCGACGTGCCCCGGGCCAAGCTGGTCGCCGTGCTGCGCGACCCGGTGGACCGGGCCTACTCGAACTGGATGCACCTGTGGGCGGACGGGCTCGAGCCGTGCGCGGACGTCGTGGAGGCCTGCGCCCGCGAGGCGAGGCGCGTGGACGCCGGGTGGGCGCCGTTCTGGCACTACCGTGGGCTCGGGATGTACGGCCGCCAGCTCGCCGACCTGTTCGAGCACGTGCCGCGCGAGCAGGTGCTGGTGCTCCGCTACCGCGCGCTCGTCGACGACCCGCACACGGCGCTCAACCGGGTCGCGAGGTTCCTGGGGGTCGCCGAGGACGTGGTCACCGAGATCCCGTCGGGGAACTCCCGGCCGTTCGTGCACCCCAGCGTGCGGACCCGGGTGCTGGGCCCGGTGGTGCGGGCGGGCGCGCGGGTGGGGCAGTTCCTGCCGCCGCAGGCCTGGCGTGCGGCCAGCCGGCCGCTCGTCGGCCAGCTGCACCAGCGCGGCAACCCGGAACGGCCGCGGCTGACCCCGGAGCAGCGGGACGCGCTGCGCGAGCCGTTCCTCGAGGACATCGCGCTGCTCGAGGAGCTGACCGGGGAGTCCTACGAGGACTGGCGCACCCACCGCGACGGCGACTCGTTCCACACCCGCCAGTCGCAGCGCACCGCCACCGCGGGCTGAGGTGCCTCAGCCCGCGACGACGCTGGTCATCAGGTCGTGCGCGCCGTCGGGCCGGGCGGCCTCGAAGTAGAAGCGGGTACCCCCGTCGGGCAGCGGCACCGCCGCCACGTAGCGCAGGGCGCCGTCGCTGTACGGGGAGCGGACCAGCGGGAGGTCCTCGGCGACGAGGTGCCGCCCGTCGGTCGAGCGGGCCACCCCGGTGACCTCGTGCCAGTTGTCCTCGGCGCGGGCGCGTCCGTCGTACAGCACCACGAGCGGCTCCTCGGACAGCACCGCGGTGACCCGGGTGCCGCGCTGGTCCCAGGTGCCGGCCGTGGGCGCGAGGACGGTGCCGTGCCAGTCCCACGCCAGGCCGTCGGCGCTGGTCGCGAACGCGGTGGTCATCCGGTCCTCGTGACCCGGCTCGGTGAGCGGGTGCACGCACACCCACATCCGCCAGCCGGACTCGTCGACCAGCACGACCGGGTCCTTCACGGCGACCTCGTCGGAGCCGGGCAGCACGACCGTGCGGGTGCCGTGCTCGAGGCCCGCGGGCTCGTCGGCGTCGACGGCCTCGATCCACCAGTGCTTGGAGTCCGGGGTCGCGCAGGAGAGGTACAGCCGCCAGCCGCCGTCGGGCCGCGGGACCAGGACCGGGCGCTCGAAGGACTCGGCGCCGAACTCGTCGCGGCGCACCTCGGCGATGGTCACGAAGTGCTCGCCGTCCTCGGAGCGGGCCACCACGACGGAGACGCCGCGCCCCTCGCGCAGCGGTCGGCGGACCCGGTAGGTCAGCCAGTAGACGCCGTCGACGAGCACCGCGCTCGCGGCCCCGGACCAGTTGCCCGGGGTGTCCCCCGGGGCGGGTACGACGACCGTGGCGTCCTCGAAGCTGGGCAGGGCGAGGGTCTGCGTCATACCGGAAATACTACTGAACCTGTCGACAAAACGCCGGAGCGACGCTCAGCGGTCCACCCAGGTGAAGGACGCCGGCGCCCCCCGCCAGCCGGCCAGCCGGTCCAGCAGCACGTCGGGCCGGTCCGCCGCCAGCACGAGCGCACGGTGCTCGGCGGACACGAAGCGCTCCGTGACGGTGTGGTCCAGGAAGGCCAGCAGCGGGTCGAAGAAGCCCTCGACGTCGAGCAGGCCGCACGGCTTGCTCTGCAGCCCGAGCTGCGACCAGGTGAGGATCTCCGCGAGCTCCTCGAGGGTGCCGAGCCCGCCGGGCAGCGCCACGAACCCGTCGGCCAGGTCGGCCATCAGCGCCTTACGCTCGTGCATCGAGCCGGTGACGCGCAGGTCGGTGAGCCCGGTGTGCGCGACCTCGCGGTCCACCAGGTGCTGCGGGATCACGCCGACGACCTCGCCGCCGGCCGCGAGGGCCGCGTCCGCCACGACGCCCATCAGCCCGACGCTGGCCCCGCCGTACACCAGCCGCAGCCCGCGCGCCGCGACCTCACGGCCGAGCGCCTCCGCGGCCTCGCCGTACGACGGACGGGCGCCCGGGCTCGACCCGCTGAACACGCACACGGAGCGCATCTCGCTCACGCCAGCCGCCAGTCGACGGGGCCGCCGCCCTGCTTCTCCAGCAGGGCGTTCACCCGGCTGAACGGGCGCGAGCCGAAGAACCCGCGGGACGCCGACAGCGGGCTCGGGTGCACCGACTCCACCCAGGGGACCGGGCCGAGCATCGGCTTGAGGCCCTGCGCGTCGCGGCCCCACAGGATCGCGGCGAGCGGGCCGCCGCGCCGGGCGAGCACCTCGATGGCGCGCTCGGTGACCGGCTCCCAGCCGCGGCCCCGGTGCGAGGCGGGCGCGCCGGGCCGGACGGTGAGGCACCGGTTGAGCAGCATCACGCCCCGCTCGAACCACGGGGAGAGGTCGCCGTCGCGCGGGGGCTCGCAGCCGACGTCGTCGACGAGCTCCTTGTAGATGTTGACCAGGCTCTTGGGCAGCGGCCGCACGTCGGGGGCCACCGAGAACGACAGCCCGACCGCGTGCCCCGGGGTGGGGTACGGGTCCTGGCCGACGACCAGCACCTTCACGTCCGCGAGCGGGCGGCTGAAGGCGCGCAGGATGTGGTCGCCGTGCGGGAGGTAGGTGTGGCCGGTCTGCACCTCGGTGCGCAGGAACGCGCCCATCGCCTCGATCCGGTCCTCGACCGGGGCGAGCGCCTCGGCCCAGTCGGGGGCCACCAGCCCCTTCTCGACCAGCCTCGCCAGCGCGCTCATGCGCCCCAACCTAACGGCCCAGTGCGGCGAGGACCGCGCGGGCGTCGGCCCGCATCCCGGCCGCGAAGGGGTGGAAGGCCAGCGCCTTCTCGCGGACGGTGACGGCCCCGTTGACCCACGGGCGGGTGGAGCAGATGTCGTGGCCGCGGGAGGCGGCGTACATGTCCACGTACGTCGTGCCGGTGCGGCGGGCCGCCCGGTGCAGCGCCCGGTCGAGGCCCTGGCTGATCCGCCGGCCCACGGCGTAGTCGCCGGCGGCCAGGGGGAGCCCGACGCAGCTGCCGCGGTCCGGGACCAGCCGGAGGTAGCCGACCAGCACGACCCGTGCGTCGGGTGCCCGGCGCGCGATGGTGCGCAGCACCCCGGCCACGCTGGCGCTGATCGTGGCCACCGCCCGGTCGAGGTCCGGGCCCTGGGTCGCGAACCGGCGGGTGCACGGGTCGCCCTGGGGGTCGCTGGAGCGCAGCTGCGTGCAGGTGTTCACGAGCGTCGAGAACAGGTCCAGGTCGTTGCCGCCGATGGTCACCGTCACCAGGGACGTGTCCCGGGTGACCGCCCGCATCTGCGGCGGGATGCGCGCGTCCCCGAACGTCCGCTGCACGTGCGTCAGGTCGTGGGTGGTCGCGCCGCTGCAGGTGACGTCCACGAGGCGGCCGACGTCGAGCGCGTCGGCGAGCAGGTGCGCGTAGTTGTGGTCCGAGCGGCCGCAGCCCGCCGCGAGGTCGGTGGTGGGGATCAGCGGTCCGGCGGCGTAGGAGTCACCCAGGGCGACGTACCGGCCGATCGGGTCGGGCGAGGCCGCCGAGGGCGACGGCGAGGCGGGCGGCGCCGCGCTGCCCGCCGTGCAGGCGGACAGCAGCAGCGCGGCGGCGGAGACGACGGTGGTCAGGACGGTGCGCATCGGGCCTCTCCGCAGCGGGTGGTGCCGGTCATCGCGGGTACGTCGCGACCAGGTCCCGGCGCACCACCCGGGCGGCGGCGACCAGACGCAGCAGCACCGCGGCCGTGATCGCCTGGCCCGCCATCAGCCCGAAGAGCACCAGCACCTGCGCGGCGCCTGCCTCGAGCGGCGTACCTCCGCCCAGCAGCACCCCGACGAACGCGCCCGGCAGGGTCACGAGGCCGACGGTACGCGTCTGGTCCAACCCCGGGGTGAGGGCCTCCCGCGCGGTCGGGGTGATCACCTCGAACGCCGCGTCGGGGCTGCTCATCCCGATCGCCAGTGCCGCCTCGTAGGTGCCGAAGTTCCCGGACAGCTCGTCGAAGGCCCGTCGGCCGGTGAGCGTGGAGGCGGTCATCATGTTGCCGACCACGATCCCGGCGATCGGGATGATCCCGGGGCCGTTGAACGGCACCACCCCGGAGGAGAAGATCAGCGTCAGCACCGGGACGATGCCGGCCGCGATGGCCAGCGCCACCCACGGCAGCTGCGCTCGCGGCACGCGCAGCCGGCCGCCGGAGGTGACGGTGGCGACGACGAACATCAGCAGCACGAAGGCCAGCGACAGCCAGACGCTGGCCAGCGCCGCGGTGATGACGAGGGAGACCGCGGCGAGCTGCGCGACGGCCCGCAGGGCGGCCGTGGGGTAGGCGCGCTCGGTGCCGAGCCGGCCGAGGACCGCAGCGACCACCGCGACCGCGACGAGGAGGACCAGGACGACCGCGAGCCGCCAGTCGGGCATGACGGCGGCGTTGGAGCCGCCGGCGGCGAGCGTCACGGGGCGGTGGCTACTTCTTCTGGGCCAGCGAGCGGCTGCCCGCGGAGCCGTAGCGCCGGTCCGGGTTCGCGCCGATCGCGCTCTTGGTGGCCTTCTTCGCCGGGGTCCGCCTCGCGGCGGCCTTGCTCGCGGGCCTCTTCTTCGCGGTGGCCCCCGTGGCCCCCGTGGCCTTCGTGGCCGCCGGGGTCGGCGCTGCGGCGTCGGGGGAGGAGTGCTGCACGATCCACTCGTCCAGGATGCGCCAGGTGGTCGAGCGGGCCGCCCGGCCGGTCAGCATGCCGAGGTGGCCGCCGGGCACGATCTCGAAGCGCAGGTCGTCGACGCCCGGGACCAGGTCGACGATCGGACGCACGCACTGCACGGGGGCGATGCCGTCGCCGGCGCCGGCGAACGCCAGCAGCGGCACGGTCAGGTCGGCGAGCTTGATCTCCCGGTCGTCCATCGTCACCGAGCCGGACGCGAGCTGGTTGCCCTTGAGCAGCCGGTGGTAGAGCTGCCCGAAGGTCCGGCCGGGGTAGGCGATCATGTTCGCGGTGAACCGGTCGACCGCCTCGACCTGGGCCAGGAAGTCGGCGTCGTCGAGCTTCGCGGTGATCGCGATCGGCTTGGTCACCAGCTTGTTGAACGACGAGAGCTGGAAGGCGCGCCGGACCAGCGGCTTCGGGGCGCCGCCCATCAGCCGGTAGGCCTGCGTGACCAGCCCGGCCCGGTCGCCGGCCAGCCCGAGGAAGGGCCGGATCGGCGCGACCAGCGGCACCTGGGTGACGTCGACGGGCGCCCCCACCGTGGTCAGCGACGCGATCGGCAGGTCCGGCCGGTCGGCGGCGGCGAGCAGCCCGAAGATCGCGCCGAGGCTCCAGCCGACCACGTGCACCGGCCGGCCGCCGGCGTGCGCGCTGACCTCCTCGATGGCGGTGGGCACGACCTCGTCGACCCAGTGCTCCATGCCGAGACCGCGGTTGGCGAAGGAGACCTGGCCGTACTCGACGAGGTAGGTCGGACGGCCGGCGTCCACGAAGTGCTCCACGAGCGAGCAGCCGCGGCGCAGGTCGAAGCAGAGCGCCGGGGCGGCGAGCGGCGTGACCAGCAGGACCGGGTCGCCGTGCTCACGGGCGGACGAGCGCGGTCGGTAGTGGTAGACCTCGCGCAGCACGCCCTCGTCGATGAGGGTGCGGGGCATCGGTCGCAGATCGGCCAGGCCGCCGTACAACATCTTGTGGGCGACGTTGGCGGCCGCGGAGACGATCTGGTCCGGTTTGGGGATCAGATCCATGCACAGAAGTTACCAACCGGTCAGGTCGCCGCGACAGCGTTCGAGACGGGTCTCATACGTCGAGGCGTTGCGCCATCCGCTCGCGGGCGCGTCCGGCGGCTCGCCGGACCTCCTCCTCCGGGTCGTCGAGCAGGTCGACGAGCGCGTCGTGGTGCTCGGTGTCGCCGCACCGGCCCAGCGCCCGGGCCGCGGCCGCGCGCACGCGGGGGAGCTCGTGCGACGCGAGACGGGTCGCGTCGTCACCGCAGGGCAGCCCGCGCGTCGCGGACACCTTGAGGCACATCTCGGCCACCCGCCAGGCGTCGTCGCGCAGCCGGTCGAGGACCACCGGGCCGCAGGCGTCGTCCCAGACGTAGAGCAGGCCGCGGGCACCCCAGACCCGGGCCCAGTACGGCTTCCAGGACCGGCCGCCTTCGAGGAGGTCGCGGCCCGCCGCTCCGCCCAGGAACAGCACGGTCTCCGCATGGTCGTGCGGGTCGTCGTCGCCGAGCACCTCCGCGCACAGCACCGCGGCCCGGCTGGTGCCGACGTGTGCCTCCAGGAGACCCAGCAGCTCGCGCGGCGACTGCCGGTGCTCCGGCGGGGCCGGGAGCCCGCTCACCCGTCGGTCACTGCGCCTGGTGCGGCCGCAGCTGCTTCCCGTGGGACAGCTTCGCGTCGTCGAGCACCTCGAGGAACCGGCGGGCCCAGTCCTTGACGTCGTGCTCGGCGACCGTCTTGCGCATCGCCTTCATCCGCCGGGCCAGGTCCTTGCGGTCGGCGTTCATCGCCGTGACGATCGCCGACTTCATGCCGTTGATGTCGTAGGGGTTGACCATGAACGCCTGGCGGAGCTCGTCGGCGGCGCCGGCGAACTCCGACAGCACCAGCGCACCCTGGTCGTCGTAGCGGCAGGCGACGTACTCCTTGGCGACGAGGTTCATGCCGTCGCGCAGCGGCGTCACCACCATGACGTCGGCGGCCCGGAACAGCGCGGCCATCTCGTCGCGGCCGTAGGAGGTGTGCATGTAGTGGATCACCGGCTGCCCGATCCGGCCCAGGTCTCCGTTCAGCCGGCCGACGAGGCGGTCGATCTCGTCGCGCAGCCGGCGGTACTGCTCGACCCGCTCCCGCGAGGGGGTCGCGACCTGCACGAAGACCGCGTCGTCCACGGACACGTCGCCGTCGCGGACCAGCTCACCGAACGCGCGGAGCCGGTCGTAGATGCCCTTGGTGTAGTCGAGGCGGTCGACGCCGAGCAGCACCCGGCGCGGGTTGCCGAGCTGCTCGCGGATCTCCTTGGCCCGCTGCTCGACCGACTCGCTGCGGGCGAGCTCGTCCAGGCCGGGGGTGTCGATCGAGATGGGGAAGGACCCCGCCTGCACCACGCGCCCGTCGGGCAGGTAGATCAGGTCGCGGTGGGTCTTGTGGCCGACGCGCTGGCGGACCAGGCGCACGAAGTTCTGCGACGCCCCCGGGCGCTGGAAGCCGACCACGTCGGCGCCGAGCAGACCCTCGAGCAGCTGCCGGCGCCAGGGCAGCTGCTGGAACAGCTCGGCCGGCGGGAACGGGATGTGCAGGAAGAAGCCGATGCGCAGGTCCGGGCGCATCTCGCGCAGCATCGCCGGCACCAGCTGCATCTGGTAGTCGTGCACCCACACGGTGGCGTTCTCCGCCGCCACCTCGGCCGCCTTCTCCGCGAACCGCCGGTTGACACGGACGTAGGCGTCCCACCACTCGCGGTGGAACTCCGGCTTGGCGACCACGTCGTGGTAGAGCGGCCACAGGGTCGCGTTCGAGAAGCCCTCGTAGAACTCCTTGATCTCCTGCCCGCTGAGCC
>DASTGV010000024.1:0-25514 GCA_035718765.1 Nocardioidaceae bacterium | reverse complement strand
GAGTACTCCACGGAGGCGACGCTGCAGGGTGACGGGCCCTTCCTCGTGCGGCTGGTCTGCGACGTGACGACCGTGACCCTGACCGTCGTCTACGCCTCGACCGGGGTGCTGTGGCGGCCCGAGGTCCTGCAGCCGACCAAGATGTCGTTCCAGATCATCGACAACATCAGCCGGGCCTCGGGCCGTGAGGTCGAGGAGCACGAGTGCACGCTGTGGTGCTCCATCCCGACCGGCTCGACGCGCGGCGGACGTGCCGGGAGGTACGCCGGCTAGTCAGCGCGGCTATTCAGCTCCGCGTCCGCGGCCTCGTCCCAGCACGCCCTCGGGCCGTCCGGAGCGCATGCGCCCGATGGGTCAGCCCGCCCGGGACCTTCGCCCCTGCCAGCCGCGCCGGGGGCCGGAGCAGCATCGAAGTACTCCCTTTTCCTCCCATGCGACGACGGAGACAGCGATGGCGACACTGGCGCGACGGACCCCCACCTCCTGGGGCGAGATGCTCGACTGGCTCGAGTCCGGACCGAACCTCGCCCTGAAGGGCCTGCACGGCATCCGGGTCGAGGACTTCGTCGAGGAGGGCAGCTACGTGCTGCGGGCCGAGCTGCCAGGCGTCGACCCGGAGAAGGACATCGAGGTCGAGGTGACCGGCGACGTCTTGACCATCACCGGTCGCAGGCAGGAGGAGGAGCGCGACAAGAACCACAGCGAGTTCCGCTACGGCTCCTTCACCCGCTCCGTGCGCATCCCGGCGGGCTGCGACCCCGCGGCAGTGGCGGCGACGTACAGCAACGGTGTCCTCGAGGTGCGCGTGCCGATCGGCGAGGCGCGCCAGGAGGTCACCAAGGTGCCCGTGCAGCGCACCGAGAAGTGACCGACGCCGAACCGATGGCGAGGACCGGACCATGGCCACGATGGCAGGAACCCCACGGCGGACGGGACCCCGGCGGGTCGCGCGTCCGTTCTTCGCGGAGCGGCACCAGGGTACGGCGGCGCTGCTCGGCCTCCTGGCGCTGGTGCTGGTGGGCACCCTTCTCGGCTACCTCGCGGGCGCCGTCCTGGCCGGCCTGCTGTCCCACCTCGGTCTGTCCCACATGTCATTCCCGTTCATCTGAGCCCCTGAACGCCGCCCGTCCCGGCCCCGAGGAGACGCATCATGACCGACCTGGCGTATCTCACCCCGGACGAGTGCTGGCGGCACCTCGGCAAGCGCGTGGTGGGGCGCATCGGGTTCGACCTGGGGCACGGCCCGCGCATCCACCCGGTCAACTACCGGGTCGACGGCACGTCGGTGGTGCTGCGCACGGCGGAGGACTCCGAGCTGGCCCGGTTCATCGAGCTCTTCTCGGCGGGGGGCCTGGTGGCGTTCGAGGTCGACGAGGTCGACTACGAGTGGCACCAGGGCTGGAGCGTCATGATCGAGGGCCGGATCGCACGGGTCGACGCTCCGGAGGAGCGTCGCCGGCTGCACGCCGTGTGGCCCCGGCCGTGGGCCGACGGGCGGCGGGACCTGCTGGCCCGGGTGACGCCCGTCGAGGTCACCGGGCGACGCCTCGGGAACCCCTGACGCAGCCCGGTCGTGGGCGTCGGCTCGCTGCGTCCCGGCGAGCCGGCTCCGGTGAGCCGGTCCCGGCCGATCCGGGACTTTGGACCCTACGCGGGGTTTCCGGCCCCGGGATGGGATGGAGGCACGACCCACCGCGGGCAACCGACTCACGCAGCTCGGTACCCGCGGCGGGTCGTACTTCGGGAACGGGGACGAGCGGCATCCGAGGTGGCCGATGAACCCAGCACTGCTCCTTCGACGACGTCTGGTGGAGACGGCCGCCGGCCTGGCCGACGAGTACGGCGCCCACCCGGCCGGGTCCGTCCTGCGCTGCTACGCGCGGGCCGTCCGGCTCATGCGTCGCGCGGGGTGCGGTGACGACGAGCTGCCGGCCGCAGCCCGGCGGGCGGCCGTGGAGATGCTCAGCGCACGCCGGGTCGAGGAGCCGCTCCGCCTGTCCGTGATCCCTCGTCAGCGCCGTCCCGGCTGGGCCAGCTGACGGTCCGTCGCCCGCTCGCCTCTGCCGGCCACCGACGTGCCCGCGGCGGTGAGGTCGACCTCGTGCGACTGCCCCGGCGCCAGCGGGAACGTGGTGCCCCCGCAGGTCACCAGCACCGTGCCGGCTCCTCCCGGCTCCGCCTCGACGCGTACCCGCGTCGGGGACACGGAGAGGTGGAGGTCGCTGCCCTGGTAGCGGACGGCGAAGGTCGTGCGTCCCAGCTCGGCGGGCCAGCTCGGCGAGACGTAGAGGCTGTCCAGCCGGGGCTCGACGCCGGCGAAGCACCGTTGGAGCAGGTCGGCGCCCCCGACCATCGCGGCGAGGTGGACGCCCTCGGCCGTCGTACCGCCGTGCGTGTCCTCGACGTCGCTGGCGGCCACCTCGGCCAGGAACGCGAGCGCCCGGTCGCGGTGCGCCCGCGCGAGCACCCAGGTGTGCGCGACCGCGCTGAGGGTCGACCCGTGGCAGGTGCGCTCGAGGTAGTAGTCGACGGTCGCCGGGATCGAGTCCCGGTCGAAGTCGTAGCCGAGCCCCTCGAGCAGCTCGGCGACCTCGTCGGCCGAGAAGAGGTAGAACAGCATCAGCACGTCCGCCTGCTTCGACACCTTGTAGGCGTTGACCGCCAGCCCCTCGGCCTCCAGGATCCGGTCGAGCCGGCTGATGTCGCCGTACCGCTCCCGGTAGTCGTCCCAGGCCAGCTCGGCCAGCCGGTCGTAGCCCTCGAACTGCAGCAGCAGACCGTCCCGGAAGGGCACGAACATGCGCGTCGCGATGCTCTGCCACCGCCGTCGGTCCTCGGCCGTGACCCCGACCCGGCGGACCACCGCCTCGGCCTGGGTGGGCGTGAGGGTGTCGAGGACGCGCAGGGCCGTGCGGAGCAGCCAGACGACCAGCAGGTTGGTGTAGGTGTTGTTGTCGATGCCGGGCGCCGGGTGACCCGGGTAGCCGGTGTGGAACTCGTCGGGACCGACCACGCCGCGCAGCACGTAGCGGCGCTTGGCCGGGTCGTAGGTGGTCAGCGAGGAGAAGAACAGCGCGACGTCGAGGACCAGCTCGGCCACCCGGTCGACCAGGAGCTGGTGGTTGCCGGTGGCCTCGTAGAGCCGCCAGGCCGTCAGCGCGACGGCCAGCCCCGAGTGCCGCTGCAGGCTCGTCACGTCGGGCAGCCAGTGCCCCGAGCGGGGGTTGAGGTGCAGCCGCTGGCTCTCCTCCCGGCCGTCGCTGCCGGACTGCCAGGGGAACATCGCCCCGCGGCAGCCGATCTCCGCGGCCGCCCGACGCGCGGCCGGCAGTCGCCGGAACCGGTACCCGAGCAGCGCCCTCCCGAGGCTGGGTGAGCGCGCCCACAGCACGGGCATCAGGAACAGCTCGTCCCAGAACACGTGGCCCCGGTAGGCCTCGCCGTGCAGCCCGCGCGCCGGCACCCCGACGTCGAGGTCGACGACGTGCGGGGACAGCGTCTGCAGGACGTGGAAGAGCCCGATGCGGACGTCGGTGAACAGGTCCGGCGACGTCACCCCGTCCGGGTCGTCGACGCTGATGTCGAACTGCCGCCACAGCGAGTCCCACGCGCGCCGGTGCGGGTCGAGGAGGGCGCGGAAGCCGGGGGCGTTCCGCAGCTGCTCGAGCGCCGCGGTGGCGGGCTCCGAGACGGCGCTGTCCCTCGACGTGTACAGCGACGCGATCTTCTCGACCGTCATCGGGTGACCGGCCCGCACGTCGACGTACAGGTCGCGACCGACCAGCCCCGGCTCCTCGACGGGCCGCACCGCGATCACCCCGGCCGGTCCGTCGACCACGCGGCTGCGCACCGCGACGGCCACCCGCAGGCGGGACTGGATGGTCCGCACGACCAGGAGGTCGACGTCCTCCACCGTGCGGGCCTCCTCGTGCTCCAGGTGCTGGCAGGAGAGCCCGCGGTACCGCGCGACCCCGGTGTTCTCGACCCGCCCGTCGATGCAGGAGCGGATCCGCAGGGGACCGCTCCAGTTCTCCGGGGTGACGGTCGTCCGCAGCCCCGCGAGGTGGGGGAGGGCCATGTGCACGAAGCGCTCCTGCACGACCCGGGTCCGGCGTCCGCGACCGTCCTGGTAGCGGAGCCGACGGGTCAGGACACCGTGCCGCAGGTCGAGCTCGACACCGTGCTCCAGCACCTCGACGGCCCCGGGCGGGTACCACGCGTCGTCCTCCGGAGCCCAGGTGAGGAAGAGCCAGCCGGGGAGGTTGACCAGGCTCTCGTTGGTGATCCTGGTGCCGTCGATCTGGTCGGTGAGCCGGTTGTAGATGCCGGCCGCGTAGGTGCCGGGGTAGTGGACGCCGTCCGCGACGTGCTCCGGTGCCGAGCCGCGGGTCGCGAAGACGCCGTTGCCCAGCGTGCAGAGCGCCTCGCGCCGCCCCTCGTCCGCCGGGTCGACGCCGGAGTAGCGGAGGGACCAGCCGTTCATCGCCGGCCGACGGGCACCCGGACCTCGGCGAGGTCTGCGACGACGACGTCGGCTCCCGCCGCGAGGAGCCCGCCCTGCCGTCCGGGCCGGCCCAGGCCCACGACGAGCCCGAACCCGCCGGCCCGTCCGGCGGCCACCCCGGCCCGCGCGTCCTCGACCACCACGCAGCGCCGCGGCGTGCACCCGGCCTGGTGGGCCGCCTCGAGGAAGGAGGCCGGGTCCGGCTTCCCGGGCAGGTGCAGATCGTCCGTCACCCGTCCGTCCACCAGGACGTCGACGAGTGCGGTCAGGCCGGCCCGGTCGAGCACGACCGCGGCGTTGCGGCTGGCGGTGACCACGGCGGTCCGCAGCCCGGCCGCGCGGGCCTGGCGCAGCAGGTCGGCCGACGTCTCGATCACCTCCGGTCCGCGCTCCTCCAGCAGCGCCCGGAAGCAGCCGTCCTTGCGGGCGGCCAGGTCGCGCAGCACGTCCTCCGGTACGTCGATCCCGCGCGCGTCCAGGAAGGCCCGCAGACCCGCCTCGCGGGGCTTGCCGTCGATGTGGGCGCGGTACTCCTCGTCGGTGATGCCCGGTGCCTCGGGGGCGTACTCGGCGAACATCTCCCGCCAGGCGGCCAGGTGCAGGGTGGCGGTGTCGGTCAGCACCCCGTCGAGGTCGAACAGGACGGCGTCGAACCGGGACGGCAGGAGCCACACCGCGGTGGGAGGCTCCGTCCGGGCGCGGCGGGCCGGGGAGGTCGTCATCGCGGCTCCTCGATGACGAGCACCGGGAATTCGTCGTGCCGCCCGGCCCACCGCGCGGCCACGGTGCCGTCGGTGACGACCTCGCTGGGCGACCCGCCGAGCGACTGCTCCCAGCCCGGCGCGTCGGCGAGCCCGAGGTGCACCATCACCTCCAGCCGGGGAAAGGCGGTCCGGGCGACGGTCAGTGCGTTGTCCACCGCGGCGAAGCTGCGGCTCAGCGACCGGTCGGGGTCGGAGAACATCACCAGGTCGAGCGGCTGCTCCCGGTCCGACGCGAGCTTCGCGCCGGCGAGCACGGTGTTCACCGGGTGGTCGCTGGCCACGACGACCACGACGACGCCTCCGGGGTGCCGGTCCCGCTGGCGCGGGATGGTCCGCTCGGCCGGATGGCCCTGGGAGCGGGCGCTGTCCCGCATCGCCCCCGTGGTGCCGGGTTCGGTCCAGGTCCGGTCGTCCATCAGTGCACGGCTCCTGGCTCCCCCTCGGTCCTCGACGAACGGTGCAGGCTGAGGGCCAGTCCGGTCCCGCCGACCAGCAGGCCGAGGGCGGCGAGGACCAGCAGCACCCAGGCCACGGTGTGCAGGACGGGGAGCTCGGCGCCCACCGACACGTCGCTGCTGACCCGCCTCGACCCGTCCGCGTTCATGACGACCACGACCCAGTCGCCGGACCGGGGCGCCCACTCGACGGAGCGCGGACCGGGACCCGCCGCGCTGGCCACCCAGATGTCCCGGCCGGTGGGAGCGCCCGACGGTGCGCCACCGGGCGACTGCCGGTAGACGGGACCGCCGTCGCGCGGGGAGCGCACGTCGGTGACCGTGGTGTGGGCGACGGTGCCGAGGTAGCGCGCCGCGTCCGCGGCGGAGGCGATGCCGACGAAGACGTCCGAGCCGAGCCGGGGCGACGCCGTGACCCGCACCGAGCCGAGAAGCCGCTGCGGTACGACGTCCGTACCGCTGCCGCGCTCCAGCCGCACGCTGTCGGTGGTGAGGGCGTAGCCCGGGGAGGAGAACGTCTGCGCGCCGCTCATCAGGTAGCCGTCCTGGCGCAGGCTCCCGTTCGCGACCAGCAGCGCGACACCGGCCGCGCCGAGGCCGAGGGAGACCAGCAGGACGCAGCAGCTGGCGACGACGGCGACCACCCGCCCGGCGGACCAGCTCGACGGCGTCGACCGGGTCGACGGGCCCGACGGAGCCTGGTCCGTGGAGGTCGGCGGTGCCGGGTCCGTGGGGGGCGGTGGGGCCTGGTCCGTGGCGGACGGCGACCCGAGGTCGGACCGAGCCGCGACCGGCCCGTCCGGGGGCGGCGTGTCCGTGCCGAGGGACCACCGGGCGGTGCCGGGCTCGTCGCTGCCGAGGTCGAGCCGGAACGGCGGGTAGACGTCGGTCATCAGCCCGGCGTACGCGGCCACGCGGATGACCCAGCGGTTCAGCCCGAGGACGAAGTCGAAGATGTTCTGCGGGTAGCGCCCGGTGAACACGAGCACGACCGCGGCCACCAGCACCAGCAGACCGATCAGGCCGCCGCCCCAGGTCACGACCGGCCACGTCTGCTCGGTCGCCCGGTTGCCGAACCAGAGACCACCGCCGACGAAGAACCCCACCACCAGGTAGTGCGGGATGGCGAGCAGCCACCACTTGACCAGGGCCAGTCCGCGGGACAGGTGCTCGGGGTAGTCGATGTCGAGGTGGGCGGGGTAGTCCGGCCGCTCCGCCAGGGTGAACGGCGGGTACCGGTCCGTGCCCAGCGCGCCGTACGCGTAGTAGGTGACGCGCCAGGTCCAGCGCAGCACCCCGACGTTGAAGTCGAAGATGGCCCGGGGGTAGCGGCCGGTGACCACGATCGCGACCATGGCGACCACGCTGAGCACGACGAACGCCGCCCACAGGAAGCAGAGCACCACGTAGTGGGGGATGGCCAGCAGCCACTTGAGCAGCCACAGCCAGCGGGTGAGCCCGGTGTCCAGCTCGGCCGCGACGCGCACCGGATAGGGGGACGTGCTCATGGTGTCGCCTCCGTGGAGTCGTCCGTGTCTCCAGGCTCCCCCGGGTCGGCGTCCGGGTGCAGACGCCTAGGTCACCGCTTCGCGGGTCGAAGGACCCTGGTGAGTAAAGCGGCGACGTCAGGCCGACGCCCGCGGCGGCGTCGCTCCCGAGGTCGGCTCCGGGGTGTGCGGCCGGCGCCAGTCCGGCCGGCGGCGCTGGAACAGCAGCACGGAGCGGTCCCGGGCGGCCGTCTCGGTCCAGCCGTGCTCCCGCAGCTCGGCGGTCAGCTCCTCGAGGGCGGCGCGCATGCCCGGGGTCCACTCCTCCCGCGGCGGTACGTCGTCCGGGAGGCTCCGCACCCGGCTGAAGGTGCCGCTGGAGTACCAACCGGGTCCCTGTCCCGCCCGGGGCGCCGCCGTGAAGCGGCAGTAGGCGGCACCGTTCTGGCTGCTGAGCACTGTGAGCAGGCCGGCCAGCCACGAGCCGGCGCCCACGTCCTCCAGCCGGACCTCGAGGACGTCGGTGACCTCGGTGAGGGGGAACCAGGCGGCCCGCTGGTCGTCATGCCACGCCTTCCCGTCGGCCGAGTAGTGCCCACGACCCTGCGGGTCGCGCGGCCGGGGTGCTCGGACTTTCATGCGCATCACCTCCTCAGCGTCACCCGGCGTGGCCGGGCCGGCCCAGGGACCAAGGTCACGTCCGTCGACGCAACGTCGCCCGGTAGAGCTCGTCGACCCCCCACACCACGAGCGGGAACGGCGCGATCAGCAGCAGGGTGGTGGCGTCGAGCGGGGCGGTGCCGAGCAGGGCGTGCCCGACCGGGAGGTAGACGACCAGCGCGGTGAACGCCAGCTCGAAGCCGATGCCGCCCAGGAGCAGCGGGTTGGTGAGCACACCGATGGTGAGCAGGGACACCCGTTCGGTCCGGGCGGCGAAGGCCGTGCCGACCTGGCAGGCGACGATGGCCACGAAGGTGGCCGTGGTCGCCTGCACGTAGCCCGCGTGCAGCACGCTGCCCGCCGCGGTGTCGGCCCCGGGCGTCCAGCCCGCCCGCAGCAGCGTCACGAAGAAGGCGGTCATCGACAGCAGGGCCGACGGCAGGCCGAGCACGAGCCAGGCCCGCAGCAGCATCCGACCGGTCACCAGCGGCTCCTGCGGCGACCGGGGTGGCTGCTGCATGATGCCCGGCTCCGCCGCCTCCCGGCCGAGGGCCAGCGCGGGCAGCGTCTCGGTGCCGAGGTCGATGGCCAGGATCTGCAGGACGGTGAGCGGCAGGGGCACCGCGCCGCCGGAGAGGGCGAACACCAGGAAGGGGACGACCTCGGGCACGGCGTGGGCGAAGATGTAGACGATGAACTTGCGGACGTTGTCGTAGATCCGACGCCCCTCCTCGACGGCGCCCACGATCGTCGCGAAGTTGTCGTCGGTCAGCACCATCGTGGCGGCCTCGCGAGCCACGTCGGTGCCGCTGCGGCCCATGGCCACGCCGATGTCGGCCCGCTTCAGGGCGGGCGCGTCGTTGACACCGTCGCCGGTCATCGCCACGATCTCGCCCCGTTCCTGGAGCACGGTCGCGATCCGCATCTTGTTCTCGGGGCTGCTGCGCGAGCAGATCACCTCGGCGGGGGCCTGCAGCAGCCGGGCCAGGGCGGTGTCGGACATCGCGTCCACCTCCGCGCCGGTGACCAGCCGTCGCGAGGTGGTGGCGATGCCGACCCGGTGCGCCACCTCGGCCGCCGTCCGGGCGTCGTCGCCGGTGATGACCATGACCCGCAGGCCGGCCCCGTGGCAGCGCTCGACGGCGTCGGCCACCTCCGGCCGGGGTGGGTCGAGCAGGCCCACGACGCCGAGCAGGCACAGGTCGCGCTCGGCGTCGGCGCGGTCCTCGGGCCAGGGGCCCGGAGGCAGGTCGCGACGGGCGACGGCGAGCACCCGGAGGCCGCCCCGGGTCAGGTCCGCCACCGTCGCCTCGACCTCGGCCCGCGCGGCCTCGTCCCAGGGGCGGGCCACGCCGTCGCGCAGCACGGTCGCGCAGCGGGCGAGCACCGCCTCCGGGGCACCCTTGACGTGCAGCCGGACCGTGGCCGACGGGTACGTCGCCCCGGGCACCCGGTCGACGGTCGAGGAGAGCCGCAGCGCCGCACGGAACGGGTAGACGTGCAGCTGCTCGCCCGCCGCCGGCGCGTGCTCGCCGCGCAGCAGGTGGGCGGCCTCGAGCAGCGCGAGCTCGGTGGGGTCGGGGGCGTTGCCTCCGACGGCGGTGGTGACCGCGCAGGCGGCCATCGCGTCCGCGAGGGCGAGCACCGCGGGGGACCGTCCGCCCCCGGGCGCCAGGTGCGGCGCGGCCAGCACCTCGGGACACCCGGTGTCGACGAGGTGCACCGCCACCGGGGACATCTCGTTCTGGGTCAGCGTGCCCGTCTTGTCGGTGCACACGACCGTGGTCGAGCCCAGCGTCTCGACCGCCGAGAGCCGCTTGACGACCGCGCCCTGGCCGGCGAGCCGGCGTACCCCCATGGCGAGGGCGAGCGTGATGGTGGGCAGCAGGCCCTCGGGCACGTTGGCGACGAGCAGGCCGATCGCGAAGAGGAACGCCGCGGTGAAGCTGAGCCCGGCCAGCAGACCGAGCGGCAGGAAGGCCGCACCCACCCCGACGGCGACCATGCTGATCAGCCAGGCCACCTTCTTCACCTGCTGCTCGAGCGGGCTGCTGGTGACCGAGCCCTGGGACAGCGTCGCGATGCGCCCCAGCTCGGTGTGGTCACCGGTCGCGTAGACCACGGCCTTGCAGGTGCCCATCGTGCAGCTGGTCCCGCTGAACAGCAGGTCCGTGGCCTCGAGGTGGGACTGGGTCCGGGTGTCCAGGACGTCGCTCCTCGACACGGGTGCGGACTCGCCGGTCAGGGTCGACAGGTCCACCTCGACCTCGCCCGAGAGGATCCGGGCGTCCGCGCTGACGCGCTGGCCCTCGCTGACGAGCAGGACGTCGCCGGGCACCAGGGCGACCGCGTCGATGGTCCGGGCCCGGCCGTCCCGCAGGACCGTGCACTGACGGGGCACGAAGCTGCGCAGCGCCTCGACCGAGCGCTCCGCCTGGTGCTCCTGGAGCAGGGCGAAGGCCGCATTGAGCACGACCACCGCCAGGATGGTCCACGCCAGGACGGGACTGGCGGAGACGAAGGCGAGCACGGCGGCCAGCTCCAGCAGCAGCGCCAGGGGGTGGCTGAACTGGGCGAGGACGGCTCGCCACCACGGCGGCCCGGCGCGCTTGCTCAGCTCGTTGGGCCCGAACTGCCGGAGCCGCTGGGCGGCCGCGGCCTCGCTCAGCCCGCGCGCCGTGGTGCGCAGCTGCCGCATCAGCATCTCGCTGGGCCCGAGCGGGCTGAGCCCACCCAGGTCCGCCTCGGTGACCGTCTCGCGCGGCCCGGGGTCACCGGGTGGGACGCCCCGGCTGGTGCGCGGGGACGGGATCGTCATGTCAGGACCCGGCCCCGGCGCCGTCCACGGTGATGACCGCGGCACCCGCGAACCGGCCCGCCTCGAGGTCGGCCAGCGCCTGGGAGGCGTCCTCGAAGTCGTAGGCCCGCACCCGTGGCCGGATGCCCAGCCGGGACGCCAGCGCCAGCAGCTCGACCCCGTCGGCCCGGGTGTTGGCGGTGACGCTGGTGAGGGTGCGCTCGCGGAACAGGTGCCTCTGGTAGTCCAGCACCGGGACGTCGCTGAGGTGGATGCCCGCCACCGCCAGCGTCCCGGCCGGGCCGAGCGCGGCCAGCGCGACGGGTACCAGCTCACCGGCCGGTGCGAAGAGGATGGCGGCGTCCAGCTCCACCGGCGGCGAGTCCGTCGCCCCCCGGGCGGAGGAAGCCCCCAGCTCCAGCGCCAGCCGCCGGGCTGGCTCGTCGCGGGTCAGGACGTGCACCTCGGCGCCCATGGCCAGGGCGACCTGGGCGGTGATGTGCGCGCTGGCGCCGAAGCCGTAGATCCCGAGCCGGCCGCCCGGCGGCAGCTGCGCGCGCCGCAACGCGCGGTAGCCGATGATCCCGGCGCACAGCAACGGCGCCACCTCGGTGTCCTCGAGCGCGTCGGGCAGGGCGTACGCGTACGCCGCGGGCACCGTCACGTGGTCGGCGTAGCCGCCGTCCGCGTCCCAGCCGGTGTACGTCGACCGGGGGCACAGGTTCTCGGCGCCGCGACGGCACCAGCGGCACTGGCCGCAGGTCGACCTGAGCCAGGCCACCCCGACCCGGTCTCCAGGCGCGAGCTCGCGGACCTGGCTGCCGACGTCCTCGACGTGGCCGACGACCTCGTGGCCCGGGATCCTGCCCGGGCGGCGCGGCGGGAGCTCGTGCAGGGCCAGGTGGAGGTCCGTGCGGCACACCCCGCACACGTGCACCCGCACCAGCAGCTCGTCCGGTCCCGGCTCCGGCACCGGTCGCTGCACGCGCTCGAGCCCGGCCCGGCCGGACGGCCCGACGGCCCAGCCGCGCATCGTCATCCCGTCTCCCCTCGTCGAGGTGGGCTCCGGCGGTCCATGTCAGCGTCGATCGGGTCCGCCGGGGCAGAGTCGAAGGTCCCCGGCCCGGCTCGGACGGGACTTCCGCCTCTGCTGGCCGTCCGGCCCGGGCCGTTGACTGGGCGCGCGGCCACAGCAGGCCGCCCCGACACCGAGCACCAGGAGGCACCTATGTTCGCCACCGTGGGAGACCGTCTCGTCATCCACAGCCTGCACGTCGACGGGCCGGTGCGCGACGGCGAGATCCTCGAGGTGCACGGCCCCCAGGGCGAGCCGCCGTACGTCGTGCGCTGGTCCGACACCGGCCACGAGGCGCTGGTGTTCCCGGGGCCGGACGCCACCGTGCAGCACTTCGACGACCGGCAGGTCGCGGACCGCGGTGAGAGGTAGCGGGCCGGCAGGCCCGGCCGGCCCGCCGGGCACCGCACCCGGAGGCAGGGCCGTGACAGTGCTGGCCACCGCGGGCCTGACCTCGGACGAGGCCCGCACCCGGCTGCGGGAGCAGGGGCCCAACGAGGTGCCGCGGCCCCGCGGGCCCTCGGTGGCCGCGCGGGTCGGGCGGCAGCTCCGCGACCCGATGCTGCTGCTGCTGATGGCGGCCGGGCTGGCCACCGCGGTGACGGGGGACGTGCCGGACACGGCCATCATCGTGGTCGTCATCGCGGTGAACACCGGCCTCGGCGTGCTGCAGGAATGGCGCGCCGCCCGGGCCGTCGACGCGCTGGACAGCCTCCGCGCCCCCTGGGCGAGCGTCGCCCGCGACGGCCGCGCGGCGCGGGTCCGGGCCGCGGACGTGGTCGTGGGGGACCTGCTGCTGCTCGCGTCCGGGGACGTGGTCCCCGCGGACGCGCGCATCGTGGAGGCGCACCTCCTCCACGTCGACGAGTCGGCCATCACCGGCGAGTCCCTGCCCCGGACGCTCGCGCCGGACGACCAGATCGAGGCGGGCACGGTCGTCACCCGGGGGCGGGGCACGGCCCTGGTGTCCCGGACCGGTCCCGACAGCGGTCTGGGCAGGATCGCCGAGCTGGTCCGGACGACACCGGTCCAGAGCACGCCCCTGCAACGGCGGCTCACCCGGCTGAGCGGACAGCTGGTCGTCGCGGTCTCGCTGCTGACGGTCGTCGTCGCCGTGATCGGCCTCCTCCAGGGCCGCTCCCTGCTGGACATGTCGATCGTCGCCGTCAGCCTGGCGGTGGCTGCGGTGCCCGAGTCGCTGCCGGCCGTCGTGTCGATCACGCTGGCCCTGGGCGCGCACCGGATGGCGAGGAACAACGCGGTGGTCAAGAGCCTGCCCGCCGTCGAGACGCTCGGCTCGGTCACGCTGCTGGCCTCGGACAAGACCGGGACGCTGACCGAGGGGCACATGACGGCGGAGCTGCTGCTCCCGGCACCCCTGCCGGTCGACGGCGAGGAGCTCCGGGCGCCCGCCGGGGACGGTGCGGCCGCCCGGCTGCTGCGCGACGCGGTGCTCTGCAACGACGCGCAGGACGTCTCGGCGGAGACCGGGGAGCGCCGCTTCGACGGAGACGCGCTCGAGGTCGCGCTGCTGGTGTCGGCGCTGGCGGCGCAGGTGCCGGTCGACGAGGTGCGCGGCAGCTGGCCCCGGGTCGCCGAGCAGCCGTTCGACAACCGGTCCCGCCGGATGGTCACCGTGCACCGCCGCCGGGACGGACGTGTCCTGGTGGTCTGCAAGGGCGCCGCCGAGGCCGTGCTGCCGCTGCTCGCCGACACGCGGGAGGGACAGCGCGCGGAGGCGCTCGCAGAGCGGCTCAGCGCGGAGGGCTACCGGGTGCTCGTCGTCGCGGACCGGACGGGCGAGCACCTGGTCGAGGGCGAGGAGGTCGACCACACGCCCGAGGGGCTCGACCTGGTGGGCCTGGTGGCGATCAGCGACCCGCCCCGCGAGTCCTCCCGCGGGGTCGTCCGCGAACTCGCCCGGGCGGGGATCCGGGTCGTGCTCGTCTCCGGTGACCACGCGGCCACCGTGCGCTCCGTGGCGACGCGGCTCGCGCTGCCCGGCGCGGACGGAGCCGTCGTGGCCGGGCCCGAGCTGGCGGACTTCCTGGCCGCGGACCCGCCCCTGGACGCGGGGGTGTTCGCGCGCGTCCGTCCGGAGCAGAAGGTCGACATCGTGGACCACTTCCGGGCCCACGGCGAGGTCGTCGCGATGACGGGCGACGGGGTCAACGACGCTCCCGCCCTGCGGCGCGCCGACATCGGCGTGGCGATGGGGGCCTCGGGGACCGAGGTCGCGCGCCAGGCCGCGGACGTCGTGCTCCTGGACGACGAGCTCTCCACGCTCGTCCACGCGGTGCAGGAGGGGCGGCGGGTCTACGCCAACATCCGGAGGTTCCTCCGCTTCGGGATCTCCGGGGGGCTCGCCGAGGTCGTCACGATGCTGGTGGGCCCGTTCCTGGGGATGGGCGTGCCCCTGCTGCCCGGCCAGATCCTCTGGATCAACATGCTCACGCACGGCCTGCCCGGCGTCGCGTTCAGCACCGAGCCCGGGGGACCGGACCTGCTCGACCGGCCGCCGGTCGCGCCGGGCGCGTCGATCGTCGACGCCGTGGTGGCGCGCCAGATCGCCGCGATCGGCACGCTCATCGCGGGGATGGCCCTGGTCACCGGGGCCGTGGCCATGGCCGCCGGCGCGGACGTCCGCTCGGGTGTCTTCGCCACCCTCGGGCTCGGCCAGCTCGCGGTCGCCCTCGGGCTGCGGGCCCGGGTCGGGCGGCGGCGCCTGGGGCAGCGGGGGCTCGAGGTTGCGGTGCTCGGCGCGCTGGCCCTGCAGGTCCTGGCGGTCTACCTGCCTGCCCTCAACGAGCTCCTCGGCACCGAGCCGTTGCCGCTCCCGGTGCTCGGTACGGCGTTCGCTCTCGCGGTCGTGCCCGGGGTCGCCGTACGCCTGCTCGTGCGCGCGGGCTGAGGACCGCGGGACCTTCGACCCCCCACGGGACAGCGGACGGCCCTGCCCGCGGCCACGTCGACGGCGGCAGGCTCGAGAGGGCGGGGCCGTCGAGCAGAGGAGCCGGCATGCAGGACGCACAGGCGGGCACGGGACGGGTCGTGGTCGGGGTCGACGGCTCGGTCCGCAACCTGGCGGCGCTCGAGTGGGCGGTCGCGGAGGCGGTACGGCGCGCCCGGCCCCTGCACCTGGTCTCGGTCGCCTGCAAGGCCAGCACCCCACCGGCCCCCTGGACCGGGGACAGCACCATCCAGTACTCCCTCTCCGAGACCGAGCAGATGGTCGACCGGCTCCGGCGGCGCTTCGGCGCCGAGGTGGCCGAGGTGACGGCCGAGGTGCCGGTCGGCACCCCGAGCAAGCAGCTGCTGAAGACCCTGCGCGCCGGTGACGAGCTGGTCGTCGGCCGCCGCGGGGTGAGCCCCGCCGAGCGGGTGATCCTCGGTAGCACCTCCATCGAGGCCGCGGGGCGTTCACCGGTGCCCACCGTCATCGTCCCGGACGACTGGGAGCAGCCGCAGCACGTCTCCGGCGCCGTGGTCGCGGGAGTCGACGGCACCGAGCGCGACGAGCCGGTCCTGGACTTCGGCTTCGCCGGCGCCTCCGCGGCGGGCACGACCCTGGTCGTGGTGCACGCCTGGGAGGAACCGCCGCCGAACGCCTGGGAGGGCAGCCACGTCCAGGTCTGGACCAAGGAGGCGGAGGCCGCGCTCGTCGAGCGGCTCGAGCCGTGGACCCGGCGGTTCCCCGAGGTGCGCCTGGTCTGCCGGGCGCCGGCGGTGGCCCCGGGCCGGGCGCTGCTGGACGCCTCGGTCGACGCGCAGATGGTGGTGCTCGGACGGTTCGCCGGGGTGCACCACCTGGTCGGCTTCTCCGGCTTCTCCACGTGCCGCAGGGTCCTGCACCACGCCCGCTGCCCGGTCAGCGTCGTGCCCGTCCCCGCAGGCTCCTCCGCCGGGACGCCGGGCGACCTCTCCTTCGACGAGACGGACCAGCCCGAGTTCTGAGGGTCGAAGGTCCCCCGCCCGGGGGTCGGCGGCCTCTCACGCCCCACCGGCCCGCCGACCAGGCTGGAACCGCAAGGAAGGCCACGGAAGGGACGGGTCATGGGCGCGACCGCGGGCGGCAAGCGGCTGGTGATGGTGGGCATCGACGGGTCCGAGGACGGGCTGCGCGCACTGCGCTACGCCGTCCCGGAGGCGGCGCGTCTCCAGGCGGTCCTCCGGCTCGTGCACGTGCAGCAGCAGATGGTCGTGTTGGCGCCGATGATGCCGCTGGTGCCGGACCCGACCCTGCACGAGGTGGCCGCCGACATCCTCAAGCAGGCCGAGCAGCACGCCCGGGAGCTGGGCTACGAGGGGCCCGACCTCGAGGTCGTCCTGGCCACCGGACCCCGCAACGCGGCCCTGCTGGAGAACACCAAGGACGCGTCCTGCGCGGTGCTCGGCCGGCGCACCGCCCCGCTGCAGCACCTCGTCGGCGGCTCGACCACGTCAGCCCTGGCCGCGCACGCGAGGGTCCCGGTGATCTCGGTGCCCGAGACCTGGCACCCGGCGCCGCCGCGTGGCGTCGTCGCCGCCGGCGTGGACGAGTCGGAGTTCTCGGCGGGTGTGCTGAGGGCCGCCTGGGCCGCGGCCGAGTCGCGCGGTGCGCGGCTCGAGCTGGTGCACGCCTGGCGACCGCTGCTCGAGTACGACGTCGCCATCGGCGCCAGGGTCCTCGCCCAGGAGTGGACCGACGCGACCCGCACGTCCCTGACCACCTGGGTGCGCGACAACGCCCCGGACGGCGCCGTCGAGTGGACCGTCCAGCCCCGGTACGAGACCACGACCGTCGCCCTGCACGAGGTCAGCGAGACCGCCGACCTGCTGGTGCTCGGGCGGCACGGGCACGGCCACCGGACCGGTCTCGGTCTGGGCTCGACGGTCCGGACCATGCTGCGGGCCGGTAGCTGCCCCGTGATGGTCATCCCGTCCTGAAAGCGCGATGCCGACGACAACCGGAGGAGGAGCCATGAAGGCCCTGGTCGTGTACGAGTCGATGTTCGGCAACACCGAGGAGGTCGCCCGCGCGGTGGGCGAGGGGCTCTCGGGGGAGATGCAGGTGGAGATGCACGAGGTGCGCGACGCGCCTGCCGTGATCACCGACTTCGTCGACCTCGTCGTCGTCGGAGGCCCCACGCACGCCTTCTCCCTGAGCCGCGCCAGCACGCGCGCCGACGCGGTGCGGCAGGGTGCGCCCGCGGAGCGGGCAGAGCTGGGCCTGCGCGAGTGGCTCACGCACCTGCACAAGGGCCCGCACTCCGAGCTGGTGGCCACCTTCGACACCCGGGTCGGCAAGGTGCGACACCTGCCCGGCTCGGCCGCCAAGAAGGCCGCGAAGCTCGCGCACGCGCTGGGGTACGCCTCCGCCGGGCACGAGAGCTTCTACGTCTCCGACACCCCCGGCCCGCTGCTGCCGGGCGAGCTGGACCGGGCCCGGGACTGGGGCCGGAGCCTGGGCGCCGACATGCGCGCCCGCCACGACGGTCGCGCGCCGTCCCACCGCAGCTGAGGTGGGTCACCGTGATGGTGCCATCATGACGCCGGAGCGCCGCATCCCCGTGCAGCCCACCGGACCGCCGGCAGACCCGGCCGAGCCGGCTGACCTGACGGACCTGGTGCGGCGGCTGGTGGCGTCGTACGAGCGACGGCTCGCACCGGCGTTCGTCCGCCGGGTGCTGGAGGCCGAAATGCGGCGGAGCCCGGCAAAACCTCCCGAGGTCGTGGAGGACCTGGTCCGCCGGCGCCTCGACGACTGGCTGGTGTTCGGCCGCTACCCGCTGCCCTCCGGCCGCGAGTTGCCTGTCCAGATGTCTGGACAGACGCCTGTCCCGGGGCCCTGGTCCCGGCCGGACGGGACCTAAGCACCTGTCGACACGCGTCAACGTGCGCGAACCTCGTGCCATGAACAGATGGGCGCGGGCGCGCCGCGTGTACCGCTCGATCTGGTCGGTCGCCACGGGAACGGTCATCGCGCTGGGCCTGGCGGCCTCGTTCCGGGACCCGGGACCCCTGTCGGCGATCGCCCTGTTCCTGGCCGCGGCCACGATGGGGGTCGTCTGCACGATCACCGTCGCGTCGCTGATGACGCCGGACGCGGTGACGGTGCGCAGGACGACGGTCGGCGGCCTGGTCACCGGGGTCCTGACGCTCGCGCTCGTCGGCCTGGCGATGCCGTCGGGACCCGCCGCGTTCTGGGTGATCATGGTTCTGGGCCTGGCCTGGCCCGGCTGGCCCGGGCTGGTCCGCCGGGTCCGCCGTGCGACGCAGGGGGAGCCCGCCGCGCCGGCGCCCGGGCGGGAGACCGGCCCGCGCAGAGCGCCGGAGACGGCCCGCGGCACGAAGCCCCGCTCGGAGCCGGGGAAGGCGTCCGGGAGCCGGGCCCGGCCGAGGTCGGGCCAACCGCCCGCTCGCCCGCCGGCCTGGGAACCGACGCCGGTCGTCGACGAGGTGACCCTCGAGGTGCCGGACATGCTCGAGGACGCCGACCTCTGCCTCGCGTGGTGCAGCAGCTACGTCGCGCTGCAGCGGGCGGAGACCGCCGAGTCCCGCATGCGCCTGGTGCTGGTGCGCGCGCTGTACCTCGACGAGCTGGAGCGCAGGAACCCGGCCGCCCTGGCCGAGTGGCTCTCGTCCGGCGCCCGGGCCGCGGCTCCGCCGCACGCGTTCGTCCGACGCGAGGACGACCGCTCGGCCGCGTCGTAGCCACCGGGTACCACCGGGGTAGCCCTCGGGGTGGCCGTCGTCACGGCCCCGCGAGCAGGCGGACCAGGTCGGTCCGGGTGAGCACGCCGACGAGCCGGCCGTCCCGCCGTACCACGGGTACGGCGTCCAGGCCGGTGTCCCGCATCAGCCGGGCCACCTGCTGCACCGTGGCGTCACCGTCGACGTACGTCCCCGGGTCGGTCGCGATGTCCTGCACCCGTGGGGCGGGGTGAGACCGCGCGTCCAGCCAGGCTGCGGTCACGTGCTCGTGGGAGAGGATGCCGCTCGAGCGGCCCTCCTCGTCCACGACGACCAGGTGCCGGAGCCCGGTCCGGACGAAGGTGTCCACCGCGACGCTGAGGTGGCAGCCGCTGCGCACCGCGACCACGGTGGACGACATCACGGCGCGCACCGGGGTGAGCCGCACGTCGACGGGTGCGGGTGCCGGGTCCTGGGGTGGGGTCGGGGCCGCGGGGCCGGCCATGTCAGCTCGCTCTCTCCCATGGGTCGGCGGCGACGCCCTGCCGAGCCGCGTGCCGGCCGAGGTCGACGACGAGGTCAACCGCGTCGAGCGCCACCGCGTCGTGCGTGATCCAGACCAGGGTGCGCCCGCGCGTGGCGTCGAGCACGTCGGCCGCGACCGCCTCGGCCGTGGTCGTGTCCAGGTGTGCCGTCGGCTCGTCCAGCACCAGCACGGGGTGGTCGGCCAGCAGCGCACGAGCCAGGCCCAGGCGGGCCCGCTCGCCGCCGGACACCGCGTCGCGACCCTCGCCGACCAGGGTGTCGAGACCCTGGGGGAGCGCGTCGAGCCAGGTGCCCAGGGACACCTCGCGCAGCACCCGCTCCACCTCGGCGCGAGAGGCGCCGGGCCGGGCCAGCCGGACGTTCTCCAGGACGGAGGACGCGAAGACGTAGGGGTCGTCGTCGACGAGCCCGACCAGCCGGTGCACGTCGTCGAGGTGCAGGCTCCGCAGGTCGGTCCCGTCGAGCCGGACCTGCCCGGACAGGGGGTCGACGAAGCGCACCAGGACGGCGGCCAGCGTGGACTTGCCCGACCCCGACGGGCCGACCACCCCGACGCGCGTCCCCGCGGGCAGGGCGAGGTCGAGGCCCTCGAACACCGGGTCTGCCCAGCCGGCCGCCAGGCCGTCGGTGTGCGCGGTGAGCGGCAGGCCGGGTGCGGGGACGGCCGGGTCGGGGCTGGTGACCGCGGGGATGGCCTGCGCCAGCGCGTCCAGGCGCGCCCGCGCGGCCCGGGTCCGGACCGACAGGGCGGCGGCGTCCGGGACCGGGGCGAGCACGTCGAGCAGCGCCAGCGGCAGGAGCAGGGCGGCCGCGGCGCCCGGACCGGTCAACCGGCCCGCCGCCACCTCGGCGGTACCGCCGACCGCGACCGCGGTCAGGGCCGCTCCGGCGAGCAGGCTCACGGCCGCCCGGCCCAGGGCGACCCGGGCGGCGGAGCGGCGGATCGACCCGGCCAGCGCCGCGCTCGCCTCCTGGACACGACCGGCCGCGGGACCGGTCGCCTGCCACAGCACCAGGTGGCGCGCGCTCTGCACCGCCTCCAGGACGCGGGTGGACAGCAGCCCGCGCTGCCGCACCAGGTCACGCTCGACCCGGCCCACCGTCGCGCGCACGACCAGGGCGGTCGCGAAGGTGGCCAGCACCAGGGCCGCCACGGCCGCGCCGGCCACCGGCAGGAGCAGCGTGCCCAGCCCGGCGGCCAGCACCCCCACGCAGGCGAGGGTCAGGAGCGGCAGCCGCACCCGCAGCCGGTCGTCGAGAACCGCGTCCACGTCGTCGACGACGCTCGCGAGGACGTCGCCGCGCCGCCGGCCCAGGGCTCCCGGGGTGAGGGGGACGACGGTGTCGTAGACCTCGGCGCGCCGCGCGGCCAGCATCCGGAGGGCCGCGTCGTGACCGACCAGCCGCTCGGCGTAGCGGAACAGCGGGCGGCCGATGCCGAACGCGCGGACGCCGACGATGGCCACCATGAGGAACAGCAGCGGCGGGTGCTCGGCGGCCCGCGTGATCAGCCAGCCCGAGGTGACGGTGAGCGCGATCCCGCACGACGCCGCGAGGGTGCCGAGGAGCAGGGTGAGCGACCAGCCCCTCGAGCCGCGGGACAGCCGCGAGGTCAGGTCCTCCTCGTCCGGCGGAGCGGTCGGGGTCGACGCCGCCTCCTGTCGCGGGACCGCGGCGGGGACCGGCGCGGTCCCGGTCGGCACCGGGGCGGTTTGGGCGGGGGCCGGTGCCGCGAGCGCGACGCGGGTGTCGGCCGCCGCCGCGAGCGTGGCGGAGTGGGTGACGGCGACGACCGTCGAGCGTCGCGCGAGCCAGCGCAGCGTGTCCACGACGACCGCCTCGGTCCGCGCGTCCAGGTGGGCGGACGGCTCGTCGACCAGCACCAGCGGGCGCGCCGCGACCACGGCCCGGGCCAGGGCGAGCCGGGCTCGCTGCCCGGCCGAGAAGCGCTCGCCGTCCTCGCCGACCGGCGCCTCCAGCCCACCCGGGAGGCTGGCGACCACGTCACGGAGCCCGACGCGGGCGAGCGCCTGCCACAGGTCGGCCTCGGACGCGTCCGGACGGCCGATGCCGATCGCCTGCCGCACGGAGCCGTCGACCAGCCAGGGGCGCTGCGGCACCCAGCTCACCTGCGTGCGCCACCAGCCCAGCGAGGCCTCGTCGAGCAGCAGCGGGCCCGCGCACACCCGGCCGCGACCCGGTGCCAGCTCACCCGCGAGCACGCCCAGCAGGGTGGACTTCCCGGACCCCGAGGGGCCGGTCACCGCGACCAGGCCGGACGCCGGGAGGCTCAGCCCGCCCGGCAGGTCCAGGGCCGGCCCGGCGCGGTGCGGGTAGGTGACCCGCACGTCCTCGAGGCGTACGCCGGGCCACGTCGTCGGCACCGTCGCGGGCACCTTCGCCGTCACCGCCTCGGGGGAGGTCGCCGCGTCCGCCGGCACGGCGTCGAGCAGCTCCAGGGCACGGGTCAGGGTCGCCGTACCCTCGGCGGCGGCGTGGAACTCCGCGCCGACGCGGCGCAGCGGCCAGTAGGCCTCGGGGGCGAGCAGCAGCACGACCAGGGCGACGGGGAGCCCGACCGACCCGGCCGCCAGCCGGACTCCCACGGTCACCGCGACCAGGGCGACCGAGAGCGTCGCCACCAGCTCGAGGACCGCCGACGAGGCGAAGGCGAGCCGGAGGGTGGACAGGGTGGCGCGGCGGTGGGCGTCCGCCACCCGGCGGATCGTGCCGGACTGGGCGGTCGCCCGGCGGTGCACCACCAGCGTGGGCAGGCCGCGCACCACGTCGACGAAGTGCCCGGCCAGGCTGCCGAGGGCCCGCCACTGCCGTTGCGCCCGGTCACGGGTGGCCAGCCCGACCAGGGCCGCGAAGACGGGGACGAGCGGCAGGGTCACGGCGACGATCGCGGCCGAGAGCAGGTCCTGGGTCCCGATCGCCACCAGCGTCAGCGGCGGCAGCACGGCGGCCAGCACCAGCGCGGGCAGGTAGCGGGTCAGGTAGGGGTCGATCGCGGCGACGCCCCGTGTGACCAGCAGCGCCAGCTCGCCGCCCCGCTGCCGCGACATCTCCTCCGCGGGCAGGTCGATCGTCGCGGCGACCAGCCGTCCCCGCAGGCTGGTGGCCACCTCGGCCGAGGCGCGGGCCGAGCACAGGTCGCCCACGAGGCCGGCCGCCGCGCGCGCGGCGAACGCCAGCAGGGCGAGCGCGGCCGCGGTCGGCAGCCGGTCGGCCTCTCCCCGGACCACGACCACGACCAGGTGGGCGACCGCGAACGTCTGCGCGACCAGCAGGACGCTGCCGACGACCCCGGCGGCGACCAGCCCCACGAGGGAGCGGGCCGCCGGTCGAAGCAGCGGCAGGAGGCGAGGGTCCAGGGGTCTCATCGGGCGGCGGGGCCGCCGGCGGGCCGCTGCTCGAGCAGGGCCCGGTCGGCCGGCGTCATCGGTGCCGGGCCGGGGATGTGACGCGTGGCGATGCGCTTGCGGAACACCCAGTAGGTCCAGCTCTGGTAGGCCAGCACGAGGGGGGTGAACACGACGGCCACCCAGGTCATCACGGTGAGCGTGTAGTGGGTCGCCGACGCGTTCGTGGTGGTCAGCGACCAGGCGGCGCGCGTGGAGGAGGGCATCACGTCCGGGAACAGCGCGAGGAACAGGCCGGCCACCGCGGCGGCGATGGCGACCATCGTGCCGATGAACGCCCAGCCCTCCCGCCCGCGGGAGGCCATGAGGAGGCCACCGACGAGGGCAGCCGCGGCGACGACGAACGCGACGGCCGAGCCCGCGGACCCGGTGGCCAGCTGGGTCCAGACCAGGAACACCACCGCCACCACCGCCGCCACCAGGCCGACCCGGACCGCCAGGGCGCGGGCCCGGTGCCGGATCTCCCCGTCGGTCTTGAGCGAGACGAAGACCGCCCCGTGGGTCGCGAACAGCAGCAGGGTGGTCAGGCCGCCGAGCAGGGCGTAGGGGTTCAGGAGCGTGAACAGGTTGCCCGTGAACTCCTTGTCCGCGTTGATCGGCACCCCGCGCACGATGTTGGCGAAGGCGACGCCCCACAGCAGCGCCGGCACCACCGAGCCGACGACGAGGGCGAGGTCCCAGCGCTTGCGCCAGGCCGCCTCGTCGCGCTTCCCGCGGTACTCGAACGCGAGGTTGCGGACGATGAGCGCGAGCAGGATCAGCAGCAGGGGCAGGTAGAACCCGCTGAACAAGGTGGCGTACCACTCCGGGAACGCCGCGAACGTCGCACCGCCCGCCACCAGGACCCACACCTCGTTGCCGTCCCACACCGGCCCGACGGTGTTGATCAGGACCCGGCGCTCCGTGTCGTCGCGGGCGAGCACCGGCATCAGCATCCCCACCCCGAAGTCGAAGCCCTCCAGGCAGAAGTAGCCGATCCACAGCACCGCGATCAGACCGAACCACACGGTGGTCAGTTCCATCTCGTTCTCTTCTCCTCTGGTCCCGGTTTCCCGGCGTTGTCGGTGTCGGCGGCGTGGGTGGGTCAGTAGGCGTGCACGAGCGGGCGGTCCACGTCGTCGACCGGCAGCGGCTCGGGTACGACGACCGCGCCGGCGCGCACGACGCGCAGCGTCAGCCCGATCTCGACGACCGCCAGGACGCCGTACAGCAGGGTGTAGGCGACCAGCGAGGTCAGCACCTCACCGCTGCTCACGCCGGGGGAGACCGCGCGGGCCGTGGTCATCAGCCCGAAGACGGCCCACGGCTGCCGGCCCATCTCGGTGAACAGCCAGCCGAACGAGTTGGCCAGCACCGGGAGCAGCGGCAGTGCCACCGCCATCCACACCCAGACCCGGCCGATCCCGACCTGGCCGCGGCGGGTCCTCCAGAGCACCAGCCCCGCGAAGGCAGCGGCCAGAACGCCCAGACCGATCATCAGCCGGAAGGCCCAGTAGGTCACCGGGATCACCGGGACGTAGCCGCCGGCCGCGTAGTAGGTGCGACCTGGGTCGACGCCGTAGGTCTTCTGGTACCGCGCCCGCAGCTCGTCGACGCCCGTGACCTTGCCGTGCACGTCGCCGGTGGCGAGGAAGGACAGCAGGTCGGGCACCCGGACCGAGAACTTCTCCTGCGTGCCGTTCAGGGAGCCGATGGTGAAGATCGAGAAGGACGCCGGCTGCTCGGTGTGGTAGAGCGCCTCGGCGGCCGCCATCTTCATCGGCTGCACCTCGGTCATCACCTTGCCCGAGAAGTCACCGGAGACCGCGACCCCCAGCCCGGCCGCGAGCAGCACCCAGCCGGACAGCCGGATCGCCCGTCGGTAGAGCGTGCGGTCGTCGTCGGTGCGGGCGCGCCGGACGTAGAGCCACAGCGCCACCCCGAGCATGAACGCGGCCCCGGTCATGTACGCCGCCAGGATCGTGTGCGGGAACGCGACGAGCTGGACCTTGTTGAACAGCACCGCGGCGAAGTCGTGCAGCTCGGCGCGACCGGTGACGGGGTTGTAGCGGTAGCCGACCGGGTGCTGCATCCACGAGTTGGCCGCGAGGATGAAGTACGCGGACAGCAGGGTGCCGATGTGCACCACCCAGATGCACGCGGCGTGCAGCCGCGGCGAGAGCCGGTCCCACCCGAAGATCCAGAGGCCGAGGAAGGTCGACTCGAGGAAGAACGCGAGGAGGCCCTCGATCGCCAGCGGGGCACCGAAGATGTCGCCCACGAACCGCGAGTAGTCGCTCCAGTTCATGCCGAACTGGAACTCCTGCACGATGCCGGTGGCCACGCCGATGGCGAAGTTGACCAGGAACAGCTTGCCGAAGAACTTCGTGAGCCGCAGCCAGTGCTGGTGCCGGCGCCGCACCCACAGGGTCTCGCAGACGGCCACGAGGGCCGAGAGGCCGATCGTGACCGGGACGAAGAGGAAGTGGTAGATGGTGACGATGCCGAACTGCCAGCGTGCGATGTCCAGAGCGTCCACAGGGGCGGCCTTCCTCGGGTGCGGTTCCACCCAAAAGGTAAGGACGTGGACGCGGGGCAGACAGGGACTTTGGGCCCGGGCGGCGGCTCCGGAGGTCCCGACCTGCGACCCCCCTCAGTCCGGCAGCAGGAACGGCCGACGCGCCGACCGGGCCACGACCCGCACGGGCCGGACCGCGGCGACGGTCTCCGCGGCCGTCGTCTCGAGCGCCGCGGTGGTGTCCACGAGCCGGGCCTCGGGCCACGGGTCGCCGCCGGCGGCCATCCGGCCGGCGACGTCCGCGTCGGCGTCGCTGCGGAGGTCGCCGACCAGGCGCCGCGCCTCGATGCGCCGGGCCGCGAGGTCGGGCGGCGCGTGGCAGTCCAGCTCGACCAGCTCCGAGCAGGTGGTCCGGGCGACCGCGCGGGCGGCCGCCCGGTGCCCGGCCGACAGCCACGTCGCGTCGAGGACCACCGACTCCCCGAGACCGAGGAGCACCGTGGCCCGGCGCAGCAGCTCGTCGTAGGTCCGCTCGGTGTGCTCGGGTGCGTAGATCCCTGTCGCGTACGTCGACCCGGCCGGGGTCGAGGGGTCCAGGCCGGCGAGCTCCTTGCGCACCCGGTCCGAGCCGA
>DASTGV010000023.1:0-11083 GCA_035718765.1 Nocardioidaceae bacterium | reverse complement strand
ACGGCAGCTTGGCGTAGACGACGCCGCCGACCGCCACCACCGCCGCGTCGGCGGTGACCCCGCTGGCCGCGACCTTGATCGTGCCCTTGAACGCCGGGTCGTGGGTCGCGACGCCGTCGGCGCCGACCAGGCCGCTGACGCCGGTCGGCAGCTTCGGCGTGGACAGCCCGATCCGCACCCCGCTGGTCCGGTCGAGGTTCTGCTTGGCGGCCGCCAGGGTGTCCTCGGGGCGGACCTCGGGCTTCGGGTCACCCGAGCACGCGGTCAGGCCGAGCAGCACGGCCACCAGCGCCATCGCGAGAGCGGAGAACCGGGTGCGAGCCGTCATGCGCACACCCTGTCACGCCCCGCCGGCCGGCAGGTCGCCGACGAGCCGGGAGACCGGTCCGGCGACCGCGACCAGGGGCTGTGACCCCGGGACGCCCGAGCCGTCGCGCCGGCCGGTCGCGGCCGGCAGGTCCACCGCCGCGCCGCTGGAGGCGGCACCGCGGGCCGGGCCGGGGCCTGCCCAGGCGAAGACCAGCGTGTCCTCGCCCTTGAGGAAGCGGTGGCAGCGCACGCCGCCGGTGCCGCGGCCCTTGGCGGGGTACTCCGCGAACGGGGTCACCTTGACCGCCCCCGGCTCGGTGCCGGGCAGCGCGGTGCTCGATCCCGAGGACGTGACGACCACCGCGGACGCGTCGGCCTCGAAGGCGCCGAAGAACACCACCGACTGCTTCGGGGCCAGCCGGACGCCGGCGATGCCGCCGCCCGAGCGGCCCTGTGGGCGCACCGCCCCGGCCCCGAAGTGCAGCAGCTGGGCGTCGGAGGTGACGAAGCAGAGCTCCTCCTCCCCGGTGCGCAGCTCGACGGCGCCGACGACCTGGTCGCCGTCGGCCAGCCGGATGACCTCCCAGGCGTCCCGGTTGCCGAGCACCTCGGGGTTGACCCGCTTGACCACGCCCTGCCGGGTGCCGAGCGCCTGGCCGGGGGAGTCCGGGTCGAGCGAGCTCAGCGCGAGCACCCGCTCGCCCGCCTCCAGGGACAGGAACTCGCTGGCCGGCGCGCCGCCCTGCAGGTGCGGGTGGTGGGCGGTCCCGGGCAGCGTGGGCAGGTCGAGCACGTCGAGCTTGACCAGGCGGCCCTGCGTGGTCAGCGCGCCGACCTGGCCGCGGGCGGTCGCGCGGACCGCCGAGACCACCACGTCGTGCTTGGCGCGGGAGTCGCCCTCACCCGGCGGTTCGGTGTCGACGGTGCGGGCCAGCAGGCCGCTGCTGGACAGGTACACGAAGCACGGGTCGTCGGCGACCTCGAGCGGCGTCGCGGCCGCGGACACCGTCTGCCCGGCGGACTCCAGCAGCACGGTGCGCCGCGGGGTGCCGTAGGTCTTGGCCACGTCGTTGAGCTCGTCGGAGACGACCTTCCGGAGCAGCCCCTCGTCGGACAGGATCGCGTCGAGCTCCTCGATGGTCCGCTCGAGCTCGGCCTTCTCCTTGTCCAGCTCGAGCTTGGAGAACCTGGTCAGCCGGCGCAGCGGCATGTCGAGGATGTAGGTCGCCTGCACCTCGGTCAGGTCGAAGACATCGATCAGCCGGGCCCGGGCCTGCTCCGCGTTGTCGCTGGAGCGGATCAGCTGGATCACCTCGTCGATGTCCAGGATCGCGACCAGCAGGCCGTCGACCAGGTGCAGCCGGTCGGCGGCCTTGCCGCGCCGGAACACCGACCTGCGGCGTACGACGTCGTAGCGGTGGCCCAGGAAGACCTCGAGCATCTCCTTGAGGCCCAGGGTCCGCGGCTGGCCCTCGACCAGCGCGACGGCGTTGATGCCGAACGAGTCCTCCATCGGCGTGAGCCGGTAGAGCTGCTCGAGGATCGCCTCCGGGACGAAGCCGTTCTTGACCTCGATGACCAGCTGGAGGCCCTTGTCCCGGTCGGTGAGGTCCTTGACGTCGCTGATGCCCTGGAGCTTCTTGCCCTGCACCAGGCTCTTGATCCGCTCGATGACCCGCTCGGGCCCGACGCCGTACGGCAGCTCGGTGACCACGATGCCCTTGCGGCGCGGGGTGACGTTCTCGACCCGGGCGGTGGCCCGCATCTTGAACGACCCGCGGCCCGACTCGTAGGCGTCGCGGACGCCGTCGAGGCCGACGATCTTGCCGCCGGTGGGCAGGTCGGGGCCCGGCACGAACCGCATCAGGGCCTCGAGATCGGCCTCCGGGTGGCTGATCAGGTGGCGCAGTGCTTGGACCACCTCGACCAGGTTGTGCGGTGCCAGGTTGGTCGCCATGCCGACCGCGATGCCGGCCGCGCCGTTGACGATGAGGTTGGGGATCGCCGCGGGCAGCACGACCGGCTCGGTCTCGCGGCTGTCGTAGTTGGGCTTGAAGTCGACGGTGTCCTCGTCGAGCGAGGCGGTCATCGCGAGCGCGGCCGGCGCCATCCGGCACTCGGTGTAGCGCATCGCGGCCGGCGGGTCGTCCGCCGAGCCGAAGTTGCCGTGCCCGTCGACGAACGGGACCCGCATCGACCAGGGCTGCGCCATCCGGACCAGGGCGTCGTAGATCGCGCCGTCGCCGTGCGGGTGCAGCCGGCCCATCACCTCGCCGACCACGCGGGCGCTCTTCACGTGCCCCCGGTCGGGGCGCAGGTTCATGTCGGCCATCGTGTAGAGGATCCGGCGCTGCACGGGCTTGAGCCCGTCCTTGGCGTCCGGCAGGGCCCGGCTGTAGATCACCGAGTAGGCGTACTCGAGGAAGCTGGTGCGCATCTCCTCGCCCACGTCGATGTCGAGGATGTGCTCCTCGAAGTCGTCGGGCAGGGGAGGTTGCTTGGTCGAGCGGGCCATGCCCGCCATTGTCGTACGGCGTGTCCGCCCGGACCGCGGGGGCACGCCGCGGACGTCCGGAACGGTAGATTTCCGCCCGTGAGCAGCACCGAGGAAGGCGCACAGGCCGCAGCGGAGGCAGGCGGTGCGGCGTACCCGCGGCACTGGGAGGCCGACGTCCTGCTCCGGGACGGCCGGGTGGCGCACCTGCGCCCGATCCGGCCCGCCGACCACGACCTGCTCGTGGAGTTCTACGAGGAGGTGTCGGCGGAGTCGAAGTACCTCCGGTTCTTCGCGCCGATGCCGCACCTGTCCGAGCGGGACGTGACGCGCTTCACGACCGTGGACAACCGGGACCGGGTCGCCTTCGTGCTCACCGTGGCCCAGCGGATGATCGCCGTCGGCCGGTTCGACCGGATCCCCGACTTCGAGGTCCGGGAGCGGGTGGCGAAGGAGCGGCGGGCCGGGAAGGTCCGGCCGGAGGACCGCGGCGGCGTGCCCCAGGTCGAGGCCGAGGTCGCGTTCCTGGTCCAGGACGCCCACCAGGGCCGCGGCATCGCCCAGCTGCTGCTCGAGCACCTCGCGCAGGCCGGCCGCGAGCTCGGCATCGACCGGTTCGTGGCCGAGGTGCTGCCGGAGAACCGGCGGATGATCCAGATCTTCCGGGACGCCGGCTACCACGTCGAGGGCGGCTACGAGGACGGCGTGATGCGGCTGGTCTTCCCGATCGACGCCACCGACACCTCCGTCAACGTCATGCGGGCCCGCGAGCACCGGGCGGAGTCCGCCTCGATCGAGCGGTTCTTCCACGCCCGCAGCGTCGCCGTCATCGGCGCGTCCCGGCGGCAGGACACGATCGGCCAGACCCTGGTCCGCAACCTGGTGCTCGGCGACTACCAGGGCCGGGTGTACGTCGTGAACCCCGCGGCCCAGTCGGTCGCCGGGCTCCCGGCCTACGCCACCGTCGGCGACATCCCGGACACCGTCGACGTCGCGATCGTCGCGGTGCCGGCGGAGGCCGTGCAGGACGTCGTGCTCGACTGCGCCGCCAAGGGCGTGCACGGCCTCGTGGTGATCTCCTCCGGGTTCGCCGAGACCGGCGAGGAGGGCCGGCAGCGGCAGCGCCGGCTCGTCGGCCTGGCCCGCAGCTACGGCCTCCGGCTGATCGGCCCCAACTGCCTGGGCATCATCAACACCGCCGGCGACTACTCGCTCAACGCCTCGCTCTCGACCCTGATGCCGCCGCGGGGCCGGGCCGGCTTCTTCTGCCAGTCCGGGGCGCTCGGCGTCGCGATCCTGGAGAAGGTGGCCCGGCGCGGGCTCGGCCTCTCGACCTTCGTCAGCGCGGGCAACCGGGCCGACGTGTCCGGCAACGACCTCCTGCAGTACTGGGAGGAGGACGACGAGACCGAGGTGGTGCTGCTCTACCTCGAGTCCATCGGCAACCCGCGCAAGTTCAGCCGCCTGGCCCGCCGGGTCTCGCAGCGCAAGCCGGTGATCGCGGTGAAGTCCGGCCGCTCGACGCAGGGCGTGCCGATGGGCCACGCGGTCCGGTCGATGCTGGCGCCGCAGGCCGCGGTCGACGCGATGTTCCGGCAGGCCGGGGTCATCCAGGTCGACACCCTCGACGAGATGTTCGACGTCGCGCAGCTGGTCGCCCACCAGCCGCTGCCCCGGGGCAGCCGGGTCGCCGTGGTCGGCAACTCCGACGCCCTCGGGCTGCTCGCGGCCGACGCCGCGGTCGCGGTCGGTCTGCGGGTGAGCCAGCTGGTGGCGCTCGGCGCCGACGCCACGGCCGAGGACTTCGAGGAGGCGCTCGACGCCGCGATCGACGACGACGAGGTCGACTCCGTCGTCGCGGTGTTCATCCCGCCGCTGAACACCACCGGCGAGGAGGTCGCCGACGTGCTGGCCGCCGTCGGCGAGCAGTCCGACAAGCCGCTCGTGTCGACGTTCCTGGCCAGCGAGGGCATCCCCGAGCTGCTGCGGGTGCCCGACGTCGCCGGCAGCACGGCGGGACGCGGCTCGGTGCCGTCGTACCCCGCGGTCGAGGCGGCGGTCCGCGCACTCGCCCGGGTGGTGGAGTACGCCGCGTGGCGGGCCAAGCCGGTCGGGGAGCCCGTCCCGCCCGACAGCGTGGACGCGGCCGCCGCACGGCTGCTGGTCTCCAAGATCCTCGCGACCGACGAGGCCGGGCGGGACCTGACCTTCGACGAGCTGCACACGCTGCTCGGGGCCTACGGCATCGACCTGTGGCAGCGCTACCCGGCCACGACCGCTCAGGAGGCGGTCGACGCGGGGGAGCGGCTCGGCTGGGACGTGGTGCTCAAGGCCACCGCGGAGCACCTGCGGCAGCGGCCCGACCTCGCGCACGTGTGGCGCAACATCGACAACGAGGCGGAGATGCTGGACGCCTGGGCGACGATGCAGATGCTGATCGAGTCCCCGCAGAACGCCGGCTTCATCGTGCAGCGGGTCGCCGCTCCCGGCGTCCCCGTCGCCATCGGCGGCATGGAGGACCCGCTGTTCGGCCCGGTGGTCTCCTTCGGCGTCTCCGGGCCGGCGACCGAGCTGCTCGGCGACCGCTCCTACCGGATCCCGCCGATGCACAGCGGCGACGCGAGCGACATGGTCAGGGAGATCCGGGCTGCCCCGTTGCTGTTCGGCTACCGCGGCAGCGAGAAGGTCGACGTCGAGGCGGTCGAGCACCTGCTGCTGCGGCTGGCCCAGCTCAAGAACGACCTGCCCCAGGTGCGCTCGCTCGAGCTCAACCTGGTGCTCGTCGGCGCGAAGGGCGCGACCGTCCTGAACGCGGTCGGCCGGGTCGAGCCGGTGGCCGACGCGCGCTCCGACTGGTTCGTCCGGCGGCTGTCCACCCAGGCGGGTGACACGCTTCACGGCTAGGGCATGTCTCTCTGACCTGCCGCGGCGTCCCCGGCCCCGCATCCCGGCCGGCTGCGTTGTCGGCGCTCGGCGCAGCCCGCTGCGCTCTCGCACCTCCGCCTTGCCGGACCGGGCGCGGATGCCGCGCCCGCCGTCGCGGCATCTCTTCGAGACATGCCCAGACACGCGTAATTCGCGTGCGCCCGGTTCGGTCCTTACTGGAGAATCCGCCGGTGAGCACCCGCACCCCTCTCGACCCCCTGGTCCGCCGGCTGTTCGTCGGCATCGCCTTCTCCGCGCTCGGCAGCGGGCTGACCATGCCGTTCCTCTACGTCTACCTCGCCGAGGTGCGCGGCATCGCCACCACCACGGTCGGCCTGCTGTTCGCCTGGATGGGGCTGCTCGGCTTCCTCGGCTCGCCGGCCGGCGGCACGCTCATCGACCGGTTCGGGCCGCGACCGGTGATGGTCGTGGGACTCACCACCGAGGCGCTCGGCGTCGCCTCGCTGACCCTCGTGCAGAACGCCTGGCACGCGCTCGCGGTCGCGACGTTCCTGACCCTGGGCACGGTCGGGCTCTACCCGGCCGCGACCGCGATGCTCACCCGGCTGGTGCCCGAGGACCGGCGGGAGAAGGTCTACGGCTTCCAGTTCATGCTGATGAACGCGGGTCTCGGCGTCGGCGGCGTGGTGAGCGGGCTGCTCGTGCGGATCTCCGACCCCGCGTCGTTCCAGCGGATCTACCTCGTGGACGCGCTGTCGTACGTCGCCTACATCGTCGTGGTGCTCAGCCTGCCGCGCGGCACCGGCGCGCTGTCCCGTGAGGACGCGGGCCGGGTCGTCGGCCCGCAGCCGGGCTGGGGCGCCGTGCTGCGCGACCGCACGCTGCTGCGGGTGGTGCTCACCTCGATGGTCGTGATCACGTTCGGCTACGCCCAGTTCGAGGCCGGCTTCGCGGCGTACACCGTCGGCGTCGCGGGCATCCCGGCCAACGCGCTCGGCTGGGCGTTCGGCGCCAACACGGCCAGCATCGTGCTCGCGCAGCTCGTGGCGCTCCGGCTGATCGCGGGCCGCAGCCGCACCCGGATGCTGGCCCTGTGCGCGGCGATCTGGTCGGTGTCGTGGGCGGTGATCGCCCTGTCCGACGCGGTCAGCGGCGGCGCGGCCGTCGCGCTGGTGGTGGTCGGGCTGGCCACGTTCGGGCTGGGCGAGACGCTGTGGGCGCCCGTCGCGCCGGCCATCGTCAACGACCTCGCGGCCGAGGAGCTGCGCGGGCGGTACAACGCGCTGCAGGGGATGACCTGGACGGTCGCGATGATCGTCGGGCCGGCGCTGGCCGGCCTGCTGCTGGGGAACGGGCTGGCACACGTCTGGGTCGCGTGCACGGTGGGCGGCACCGCGGTGGCCGCCGTGCTGTTCCTGCGCCTGCGCCGGCACCTGTCGCCGCTGCAGGACGGGCGACGCCCGGGTGAGGTCGAGCTGGCCGCCTGAGCGCGTGACATGCTGTGGCCATGACCGACCGCACCGACGAGCTGCGCACCGCGATCGAGAAGTCCGGCTACTACCCCGACGTCGTCTGGGACGCCGTGGCGTCGGCGGTCGCGGGTGAGCACGTCGTCTCGCACCTGGTCCACCACGAGCCGACGATCGACGAGCGGGACGAGGTGCGCCGGCACGTCACGGTGCTGGTGCTGACCGCGAGCCGGCTGATCGTGGCGCACACCGACGAGCACGCCCCGGACGACCTGCTGCCCGCGCCGTACACGTCGAGCTCGACCGAGGCGGTCACCCTCTCCGCCGTCCGCTCCGTGGTGGTCAACCGCATGGTGGCCAACCCCGAGTCGTACGCCGGCCGCCCGATCCCCGCACCAGGCGCCAACGAGGCGGTGCTGACGATCGGGTGGGGTGCGGTGGGCCGCATCGACCTCGAGCCGGCCGGCTGCTCCGACCCCGAGTGCGAGGCGGACCACGGCTACACCGGCGTGGTCACCTCCGACGACTTCTCGCTGCGCGTGAGCGCGGCCGCCGAGGGTCCCGAGGCCGTGGCCAACCTGCTCGGCTTCGCGGACGCGCTCTCGGCCCGCACTGCGGGATGAGCTTCGTCGAACCTGCCTACGGGGACCGCTCGCTCGGCGACGTGCTGCCGGCGGTCGCCCGCGCCGTCGGCGTCGACGCCGGCCTCGGCCCCTCGTCCATCGTGCTGCCCGAGGCGCGGTCGTACGTCGTCTTCCTGGTCGACGGGCTCGGCTTCGAGCTGCTGCGCGACCACGAGGAGCACGCGCCGTACCTGCACTCGCTGCTGGGGGACCCGCTCACCGTGGGAGTGCCGTCGACCACCGCGACCTCGCTGACCTCCCTGGGCACCGCGCTGACGCCGGGCACCCACGGCGTGGTCGGCTTCACCTCGCGGATCCCCGGCACGGACCGGCTGCTGAACGCGCTGATGTGGAGCAAGTCCGTGGACCCGCGCGAGTGGCAGCCGCACCCGACGGCGATGGGCCGGCTGGCGGCGGCCGGGGTGCACACGACCGTGGTGAACAAGCGCGAGTTCGAGGGCTCCGGACTGACCGTCGCGGGCCAGCGCGGCGCGGAGTTCGTGGGCGCCGACAAGGTCGGCGAGCGGCTGGCCGCCACGCTCGCGGCCTCCGCCGGCACGCCCTCGGTGACCTATCTCTACGACGGCGACCTCGACTGGACCGGGCACCGGTACGGCGTGGCCTCGATGTCCTGGCAGCTCCAGCTGTCGATGATCGACGCGGCCGCCGAGCAGCTGCGCGAGGCGCTGCCCGGCGACGTCCGGGTGGTGGTCGTCGCCGACCACGGCATGGTCGACTCGCCGGCCGGCTCCCGGATCGACGTGGACGAGCACGCGGAGCTGCTGGACGGGGTGGTGGTGCTCGGCGGGGAGGCGCGGTTCCGGCACGTGTACTGCCGGCACGGCGCCGTCGACGACGTGCTCGCGACCTGGCGGTCCGCCGTGGACGGCCGGGCGGAGGTGCTGACCCGCGACGAGGCCATCGCCCGCGGCTGGTTCGGCGCGATGACGTCCGCCGTACGCCCGCGGGTGGGCGACGTGCTGGTCGCTGCGCGCGGCGACTTCTCGGTGATGAGCTCGAGCGCGTTCCCCTACGAGGCGCGGCTGGTCGGCCTGCACGGGTCCCTGACCGCGGCCGAGATGCTGATCCCGGTGCTGGTCGCCTGAACGACGTGCCCCCCATGGCAGGATGACGGCCCGTGGCCGAACTGCAGTTCTTCACCGGGACGATGGACTCGGGCAAGTCGACGCTCGCGCTCCAGACCAACCACAACCACGCCGCGCGGGGACGCTCCGGCCGGATCTTCACCAGCCACGACCGGGCCGGTGCCGCGACGCTGTCGAGCCGGCTGGGTCTCCAGCACGAGGCGATCGAGGTCGACGACGACTTCGACCTCTGGCAGTACGTCGTCGACACGCTCACGCGGGGCGGCCGGGTCGACTACCTGATCTGCGACGAGGCGCAGTTCTACACGCCGGCGCAGATCGAGCAGCTGGCCCGTGTCGTGGACGAGCTGCAGGTGGACGTGTTCGCCTTCGGCATCCTCACCGACTTCCGCACCGCGATGTTCCCGGGCTCGGCGCGGCTGGTCGAGCTCGCCGACCGGATGCACGTGCTCCAGGTCGAGGCGCTGTGCTGGTGCGGCAAGCGCGCCACCCACAACGCCCGCACCGAGAACGGCGAGATGGTCACCCAGGGCGACGTGATCGTGGTCGGCGACGTCGAGGGCGGGCAACCCGCCGAGGTGGGGTACGAGGTGCTCTGCCGCCAGCACCACCGCCGCCGGCTCACCGCGTCGCGGGCGAAGGCCGTCTCGATGATCGGCGAACCCCTGCCGTTCGCCTGACGGGCGTTTTGTCTAGGGTGTCCAGGGTCCCCGGCCCCCGACGAAGGACCCCTCCATGCGTCTGCCCCGCCCGACCCGTCCGCTGCGTCTCAGGCGCCCTGCCGCCGGCCTGCTCGGCACCGCGCTGGTCGCCGCCACCCTCACCGTCGCCGCCGCGCACCACTCCGCCGACGGCTGGGCGCCGACCGCCGACACCCGGCTGGCCGCCCAGCGCGGGCCGACGAACGCCGGCAAGGTGTTCCGCTGGGGCAACGCGCAGTGGGCCGACGACTTCGTGGGACCGGTCAAGGGGATGTGGCGGGAGAACCGGCCGCGCCAGATCCGCAACCAGCACGGCATGCTGACCATCAACGGCACCGCCGGCGGCGGCGACGTGAGCGCGACCCTGACCGGGCACCCGCGCCGCTACGGCCGGTGGGAGACCCGGGTCCGTGCCGAGCAGTTCGCCACCGGCCACACGCCGTACCGCGTCGTGGCCGAGCTGATCCCGACCTCGGGCGGCTACCACTGCGGCGCCCGCAGCATCGTGCTCGGCAGCTACAGGCTGGGCAGCCACCGCGCCGGCATGGCGGTGCGGACCCTGCCGAACAACACGTTCACCGCCCACAAGCGCCTCGACCTGCGGCCCGGTCCGTTCCACACGTACGCCGTCGAGGTGACCAGGAGCCACATCTCGTGGTTCGTGGACACCCACGTGCTGCGCACCGAGCGACGTCCCGCGGCGCTCTCCGGCGCGACCTTCACCGTCCGCTTCCGGCTGGCCGCCCCGCAGGGCGCCCGGATGAACCCGGGCCGGATGCAGATGGACTGGGTGCGCTACTACACGCTCGAGCGCAGGAACGCCCGCTCGATCTCCGCGCCGCAGCTGACCCGCGGCACGTACGCCGGCGCCTGCTGAGGTCCTAGCCGGTGACGACGGGGGTCGTCCGGGTGACGATGGCCGCGAGGTCGACGCCCCGCGGCAGGGTGCCGAGCGTCCCGCCGTACTCCGTGCCCAGGCGCGTCGCGCAGAACGCGTCGGCCACCGCGGCCGGGGCGAACTGCACGAGCAGGGCGCCCTGCAGGCACGCGGCCATCTGGCCGGCCAGCCGACGGGCCCCCACCTCCAGTGCCGAGGTGTCGGCCAGCGACTCCAGCACGCCCTCGATGGCCCGGTCCAGGCGCGGGTCCTCGCCGCTCGCCCGGCCGACCTCGACCAGCCAGGCGTTGAGCGCCTCGGGCTCGCGGGACAGGGCTCGCAGGACGTCGAGGGCGTTGACGTTGCCGGAGCCCTCCCACACGGAGTTCAGCGGGGACTCGCGGTAGAGCAGCGGAAGGCCGGACTCCTCGACGTAGCCGTTGCCGCCCAGGCACTCCAGCGCCTCGGCCACCATCGTCGGCGTGCGCTTGCAGACCCAGAACTTCGCGAGCGGCAGCGCGATCCGGCGCAGCGCCGCCTCGTGCGGGTCGTGGGCCGCGTCGACGGCGGCGGCCAGCCGCAGGCCCAGGGCGGTGGCCGCCTCGGACTCGACGGCCA
>DASTGV010000022.1:0-3698 GCA_035718765.1 Nocardioidaceae bacterium | reverse complement strand
AGGATGTCGTCGGCGAGCTCGGCGACCACGCCCAGGTCGTGGGTGATGATGATGACCGCGGAGTTGAACTCCTTCTGCAGGTCCCGGATCAGGTCCAGGATCTGCGCCTGCACGGTCACGTCGAGCGCCGTGGTGGGCTCGTCGGCGATGAGCAGGTCCGGGTCGCAGGACAGCGCCATCGCGATCATCGCGCGCTGGCGCATGCCGCCGGAGTACTGGTGCGGGTAGCCGTCGACCCGGCGGTCGGGCTCGGGGATGCCGACCCGGTCGAGCATCTCGATCGCGTGGGCGCGCGCCTGCTTCGTCGAGACGTCGTTGTGGATCCTGTAGGCCTCGATGATCTGGTTGCCGACGGTGTAGTAGGGGTGCATCGCCGACAGCGGGTCCTGGAAGATCATCGCCATCCGCTTGCCCCGCATCCGGCGGACCTCCTCCCGGGAGCAGGCGAGCAGGTCCTTGCCGTCGAGCAGGATCTCGCCGCTGATGTCGGCCGTGCCGGGCTTGTGCAGCCCCATGACCGACATGCTGGTGACGCTCTTGCCGGAGCCGGACTCGCCGACGATGCCCAGGGTCTTGCCGCGGTCGACGCCGAAGGACAGCCCGTCGACCGACTTCACCAGGCCGTCGTCGGTCGGGAAGTGCACGCGCAGGTCGCGGACCTCGAGGAAGGAGCCCGAGCGTGGCGACGGGGCGGGACGTTGCTGGTCGGTGAGGGTCACTTGGTCCGCACTCTCGGGTCGACGACGGCGTAGAGCAGGTCGACGATCAGGTTGGCAACGATGACGAACAGCGCGGCCATCAGGGTCACGCCGAGCACCTTGGGCAGGTCGTTGGTGGTGATGCCGTCGATGGCGTACTTGCCCAGGCCGTTGAGGGAGAAGACCCGCTCGGTGAGGACCGCGCCGCCGATGAGCAGTCCGAAGTCCAGGCCGAAGATCGTCAGGATCGGCGTGAGCGCGCCGCGCAGCCCGTGCTTGATGACGACGTTGCGCTCCCGGAGGCCCTTGGCCCGGGCGGTGCGCACGTAGTCCTCGCTCATCGTCTCGAGCATGCCGGCGCGGGTCAGCCGGGCGTACTGCGCCGAGAAGAGCAGGGCGAGGGTGATCCAGGGCAGCAGCAGGTCGTGCCCCCACTCGAACGGGTTGGTGAGGAACGGGGTGTAGGTGCCGCCGGGCACGAAGATCTTCCACTTGTAGGCGAAGAAGGTCAGCCCGATCAGGCCGGTCCAGAAGATCGGCATCGAGACACCGGCCAGCGCGAACGTCATCGACGCACGGTCGAAGAAGGACCCGCGTCTCAGCGCCGACAGGACGCCGATGCCGACGCCGAGGACCACCCAGATCACCGCGGCGCCGATGGCCAGGGAGAAGGTGACCGGCGCGCGGTCGAGCAGGTCGGGCCACACGGCCTGCCGGGTGATGAACGAGTAGCCCAGGCACGGCGCCGGGCAGTCGACCTTCTCGGCGCCCATGTCGAACTTGCCGCCGAGGACGACGGTCTTCGCCCAGTTGCCGTACTGCACGTAGAACGGGTCGTAGAACCCGAGCCGCTCGGCGGTCACGTGCACCGTCTGGGCGGTGGCGGTGCGGCCGACGTACCGCGTCGCCAGGGTCTCCGGCGTCGCGCCGGCCCAGCGGGGCACCAGGTAGAAGATCGAGAACGTGATGATGCTGACGAGCACCAGCAACGCTGCCGCGGCGATCAGTCGCCGGATGATGTAAGCAACCACGTGTCTTCGGCACCGGTGCCCGACCGGGGTCTCCCCCGGCCGGGCACCTTCGCCTTCACTCCTCGGATCTTCTCGCTCTGCGGATCTGTGCGCGAACGGGTGGTGCGGGTACTGCTACTTGACGCCGAGCTCCATGTAGTCGTACATGCCGTAGGAGTCGTTGACGAACACGTTCGTCAGGTTCTTGCTCCGCAGCAGCACGCTCTTGGCGTCGACACCGGGGTAGATCACGGCCTGCTCCATGACGGCCTTGTCGATCGCACCCCAGTCGGCCTCGCGCTTGGACTGGTCGAGCTCGACCTGGGCCTGGTCGAGCATCTTGTCGACCGCGGGGATCCGGACGCTCGTGTTGGACGAGCCACCGGTCTCCCGGATGACCCGGCTGTCCACGATCTGCGACAGGAAGCCGAAGCCGTCGTTCCAGTCCGCGCCCCAGCCGTTGACCACGAGGCCGAGGTTGTTCTTCACCACGAACGGCGGGTTGCCGGCGTACGAGGAGAAGTAGTCACCCTGCGGGTAGCCCTTCGGGGAGGCGTCGATGCCGATCTTGGACAGCGCCTGCTGGAAGGCCTCGGCGGTCGCCTTCTCCTTGGGACGCTCGGTCCGGTAGGAGATGTTGGTCTTGAAGCCGTTCGGCTGGCCGCACTTCTTGAGCTCTTCCTTGGCCTTGTTCACGTCGCCCTTGTTGCCCGGCGTCGGGTAGAGGTCGAACTTCTGGTAGCCGGGGATCTGCGGCGGCAGGATCGTCGTCGTCATGTCACCACCGGCGATCGGGCCGCCGTAGGCGGTCTGGTACGACACGCGGTCCATGCCGTACTCCACGGCCAGGCGGCAGTGGATGTTGTCGAACGGCTTCACCGTCGGGTTGATCGAGGTGTACCAGAGCCGCGCGATGGTCGGGTTGTCGGTGTTCGCCTTCAGCGACGGGTCGTTGAGCACCCGGGCCAGGGCGGCCGGCTGCGCACCGGTGCCCGCGACGTCGAGGTCGAGGTCACCGGCGAGGATCCGGTTGTCGATGTCGTCGGCGTTGACGTTCAGCGAGACGTCGTACTCGTCCGGCAGCGCCTTGCGCTGGTCGTCCGTGCTCGGGTCCCACTGGTCGTTGCGGACCAGCTTGAACGACTTGCCGGGCTGCAGGTCCTGGAACTTGTACGGACCGGTCGACTGCACGGCGTTCTTGTACTGCGCGCCCTTGTCCTTGCTCTGCTCGACCGGCATGGTCTGCGTGAGCTGGGCGAGGTAGTCGAAGCCGGCGAACGGCTGCTTGAGGTGGAAGACGATCGTCTGGTCGTCGGGCGTCGAGATGGCCGAGGAGAAGTCCTTGCCCTTCGACTTGTAGGGGCCCTTGTAGCCGGACGGCCAGTTCAGCATGGCGTCGAAGTACGCCGGGCCGTTCGGGAACGTCTCCTTGTCGATGGAGCGCGCGACCGCGTAGGCGACGTCCTTGGACGTGACCTCGGTGCCGTCCTGGAACTTCACGCCCTTCTTGATCTTGTAGGTCCAGGTCTTCCCGTTGTCGGTGGGCTTGCCCAGGTCCTCGGCGAGGTCCGGGACCAGCTCGTTGCTGGCCTTGCCCGGAGCGGCCTTGAACGTGAGGAGGGAGCGACCGTAGAGACGCGCGAAGTTCCAGGAGTACCCGTAGTAGGTCTCACCCGGGTCGAGCGTGTCCCAGTCACCGGCGTTGGCGACCTTGACGACACCGCCCTTCTTGTCGGACGGGTTGTAGATCTTGCCGACGGCTGCGTTCGCGGCCGCGGTGCCGGAGCCACCGCTTCCCCCGTTGCCGTTGCTGCCGCTGCTGCCGCCACAGGCCGAGAGGCCCAGGGCTGCGACAGCGGTCAGAGCCGCAAAGGCCCTCCATCGCGTGTTGGTCATCGTGCGGTTACGCCCCTTCTTGAGGAGTGGGTGGTGCTCTTCTTCTTGGGTGGGTCGGTCTAGCGGGATCGGGGGTCGAGCGCGTCGCGCAGCC